>JBDIAG010000294.1:0-5977 GCA_039812305.1 Actinomycetales bacterium
CGGCACGACCGCGGTGTGCGCGGCCGGAACCACGACGTGGCTGGCGGCGGCGCCGATGGCGCAGGCGGCGACCCGGGTGCCGGGGGCCGGCGCGGCGACGCCGGCGCCGCAGGCGACGACGGTGCCCACGCACTCGCCACCGAGCAGGTCCGCTCCGGCCGAGGAGTCCGGGTACGTGCCGGACGCCTTCATCACGTCGATGAAGTTCAGGCCGGTGGCCGCGACCCGCACCAGCACCTCGCCGGGTCCCGGCTGCGGGGTGGCCACCGGTTCGAAGGCTGCCTGGTCGATGCGGCCCAGTCCGTCCGGGCGCAGCCGGAAGGCGCCGGCCGCGGGCTGGGTGGCGCGGGGCAGGGCTGCCGACGGTTCGGGCGTTCCCGGCACCAGCCGCGCGCACAGCCGCACGCCGTCCCGGCTGACCACCTGGTCCTCGCCGTCGCTGCGTCCGAGCTCGTCCAGCACGGCAGTGGCCGCCGGGCCCGCGTCCGCTCCGACGTCCAGCAGGGTGAGACGCAGCTCGGGGTGCTCTCGGGCGGCGACCCGGCCGAAGCCCCAGAACAGCTGTGCCACAGGATCGGTCGGCGCAGCGGTGCCCGGGCCGGAGTCCTGCCCGGCCACGGCGCCGGCGGGGTCGGCGTCGACGGTGACCACCAGCAGCCGATTGCCGTTCGGGGCGGTCGCGCGGATCACGCCGGTCAGGTCGGCCAGCGCGGCGGCCGGGGCCTGGTCCGCGGCGGAGGTGAGCAGGACCACCTGCTCGTCGGCCTCGATGCGTCCGGGCTCGGCCAGCGCGGCCATCCGCATCGGCACCGACGCGGCCGCCAGCACGCTCGCCAGCTGCGTTCCGGTCTCCTGCCGGCCGGCGCCGACCAGCACCCGGACCGGGCCGGTGATCGGGCCGGAGGGCTCGGTGGACGGGGTCAGCCGCAGATGGTGGGATCGCGGCGCACCCTCGTCGCCGGTGGCCACCAGCCGCGCCAGCCGGTCGTCGCGCATGGCCAGGATCGGCCGCTGGTCCTCGGTGAAGGCGACGACGTCGTGCCGGTCGTCGCCGCGTCCGACCGCGTAGGCCCACAGCGTCTGCGACGCCGGCCCGGTCACCGCGGACCCGCCCGTGGCCGACTCGGCCGGGGCGAACTCCACCGTGGCGATCGACGCCGGCACGACCGCGTCGTCGCCGTCCTGGCCGGCCAGCACGCTCTGCAGGATCGCGTCCCACACCGCCGGATGCAGGCGGCCGGGAGTGCCGGGCAGACCGTCCGGCACCTCGATGCCGGCCAGGGTGCGCTCGCCGTCGGTGTGGACGCGGCGGATGCCCTGCAGCCGCGGCCCGTAGTTCAGGCCGCGTCGCGCGCAGGCGGCGTAGAAGTCCTCGCCGCTGAGCTGGGGCCGGCCGAGCAGGTCGGCGGGGAAGGACTCCTCCAGGGGCCCGCCGGGTCGGTAGTGCGCCCGGGCCGAGCAATGGGTCCGCCACGACTGCGCCTCGAGCGAGTGCAGCTGCAGCGCCGCGCTGCCGGTCAGGTCCTGCCGCAGGGTGACGGCGGCGTCCACCGGGTCCTCGCCGACGGTGAGGTCGGTGAGGAAGGCGACGTCGTCCAGCCGTCCGGGAAGGGCACCGGTGTGCTCGGCGACCGATTCCAGCAGCAGGTCGAGCATGCCCACCCCGGGCAGCACCACGGCGTCGTGCACCTTGTGGTCGGCCAGCCAGGGCAGACGTTGCCCGTCCACCGCGACCCGGCGCCGGAAGGTGTCCGGCTCGTCGATGACCGGGCTCAGACCCTCGTCGGCTCCGGCCGGTCGTCGCGGACTTCCGCTGAACCAGAACGTCTCCCGGGTGAACGGGTAGCCGGGCAGCTCCAGACCCGTGCGGCGGCGGTCGCCGAACGGCTGCAGGCCGGCGACGAACGCCCGGGCCCGCGCGGTGAGCAGATCCAGCGGAGCGCCGGCGTCCCGGCGCAGCGTCGGCAGGGCCGTGGCGTCGACGCCCTCCTCGGCGATCACCGCGTCGATGGCGTGCACCAGGGCCGGGTGCGCGATCACCTCGAGCGCGCGGGCGACGCCGTCGGCCAGCGCCGCCCGCAACGCGGCGGCGAACATCACCGGTTCGCGCAGGTTGCGGCACCAGTAGTCGGCGTCGAGCTCGCTGCCGGCCAGGGGGCGCTGCTCGACCGTCGAGCAGAACACGGTGCCGGCGTCGCGGGGCGCCAGGTCGGCGCAGATCTCCAGCAGGGGCGGCAGCAGCGGATCCATGTGGTGACAGTGCGAGGCATAGTCGACCTGCACGAGACGGCAGAACACGCCGTCCGCCTCGAGCAGCTCCCGCACCAGGTGGATCTCGTCGGCGTCCCCGGAGAGCACGCACGAGGACGGCCCGTTGTTGACCCCGACGGTGACCCGGCCCTCGAAGTCGGCGACCATCTCGGTGGCGTCGCGGAGCGACAGGTCGACGGCGAGCATGAGGCCCTGGCCGCGGGCGCGGATCGCCAGCTTGCTGCGCTCGGCGATCACCTTGGCCGCATCCCGCAGCGAGAGCATCCCGGCGCAGGTGGCGGCGGCGACCTCGCCCTGGCTGTGCCCGATCACGTAGTCGGGCTCGATGCCGGCGGCCTTCCAGGTGCGTGACAGCGAGACGAACATCGCCCACAGCGCAGGCTGGACGATGTCCACCCGCTGCATCCAGGAGTCGTCGTCGGTGGCCAGAACCTCACGCAGGTCCCAGTCGATGAAGGGGGCCAGCGCCTCGGCGCACTCGTCGACGGCAGCGGCGAAGACGGGGTCGTCGGCCAGCAGCCGCGCCCCCATCCCGACCCACTGCGAGCCCTGCCCGGGAAAGACGAAGCACACCTTCCCGGGACGCACCGCGCGGCCGGTGACCACGCCCGGCCGGTCGTCGTACTCGCCGGCGGCGAGGGCACGCAGACCGTCCTGCACGCTGGTCGCGTCCGGCCCCACGACCGCCGCCCGGTGGCCGAAGTGGTCCCGCTCCCAGGCGAGGCAGTCCCGCAGCCGGGTCGGGTCGGTCCCGTCGGCGAGCAGTCCGGCGAGTTGCTCGGCGCGGGCCGGCAGGCTGGACTCCTGATGGGCGCCCAGCGGTACCAGCAGGCTCGAGTCGCCGAGATCATCTGTCTCGGAAGGGGTCTCGACCGCGACGTCCGGTGCCGAGGCCAGCACGACGTGGCAGTTGGTGCCGCCCCAGCCGAAGGAGCTCACTCCGGCGACGAGGTCGCCGTCGGCGGCCAGCGGGGTCAGTTCCTGTGGCACTCGCAGCCGCAGGGTGGTGAAGTCGATCTGCGGGTTGAGCTCGCCGGAGTGCAGGCTGCGGGGCACCTGACGGTGTCGCAGGACGAGCAGGGTCTTGACGAGGCCGGCCAGGCCGGCGGCCGACTCCAGGTGCCCGATGTTCGACTTCACCGAGCCGAGCAGCAGGTCGGGTGCCTCCGGCGCACAGTCGCCGCGCAGCGCCCGGCCGACCGCGCCCGCTTCGATCGGGTCGCCGCGGAAGGTGCCGGTGCCGTGCGCCTCGACGTAGCTGACCCGGCTCGGGTCGACGCCGGCGTCGGCGTAGACGGAGCGCAGCAGCATCTCCTGGGCGGCCGGGTTCGGCGCGGCCAGGCTGTCGCCGCCGCCGTCGTTGTTCACGCCGGAGGCGAGGATCACGCCGTGGATGCGGTCCCCGTCGCGCACGGCGTCGTCATAGCGCTTGAGCATCACCGCCACCACGCCCTCGCCGCGCACGAAGCCGTTCGCGTCGGCGGAGAAGGCCTTGCACCGGGCGTCCGGCGACAGGCCGCCGAAGTGGGTGAGACTCACCGTGTCCGCCGGGCCGAGGACCAGGTTGACCCCGCCGATGAACGCGGAGTCGATCTCGCCGGCGCGCAGCGCCTGGGCGCCCAGGTGCAGCGCGACCAGGGAGGAGGAGCATCCGGTCTGGACGTTCAGGCTCGGCCCGTGCACACCGGCGAAGAAGGACCAGCGACCGGCGACCAGGTCGAGCGCCTGCCCGAGAGCGCTGTACTGGGTGTCGCCGTAGCCGGTGCGGTTCAGGGTCTCGTAGTCGTGCCAGAGAGCGCCCACGTAGACCCCGGACCGGGTGCCGCGCAGATCCTCGGCCCGGATGCCGGCGTCCTCGATCGTCCGCCAGAACGTCTCCAGCATGAGCCGCTGCTGCGGGTCCATGCTCTCCGCCTCGCGGGGCGAGATCCCGAAGAACATCGGGTCGAACTCCCGCACGTCGCGCAGGAACCCGCCCTGGGTCGGGACGTCGACGGCCGGGTCGAGGGGGGTGGAGATGTCCCACCGGTCGGCCGGGACGTCGGTGATCGCGTCCCGTTCGCCGGTCAGCAGCTCCCACAGCTCCTCGACGGAGTCCGCGGTGGGGAAACGGCCGGCCATCCCGACGACGGCGATCCGGGTGTCGGTGTGCTGGATGCTCATAGCTGGTGCTCCTTGGGTGCAAGTGGCCGACAACGCCGCCAGGCGCCCGTCCGGCAAGCGACGTGCAGTGTCCATGTGCTGGCGGGCCAGTGGCTGGGCGGTCGGGCCGTGGTCAGACGGCGGTCGGTACGGAGGTGGGCCGGGAAGCGAGCCGCTCGTCCAGCGGGTCGATCTCGAAGGGGGTGTTGATCGAGCGCCCGATCAGCGCGTACTTCAGATACGGCACGGTGTCGAGCACCCGGAACCGGGCCCGGCGCAGAGCCAGGTCGCGCGGGCTGGTGAGGGCCAGCTGGCGTTCCTGCACCCGCTGGAATCTGGTCACCCGGTTCTTGTGCCGGCGGCGCGCCGCGACGAACTCGTCGAAGTGCCGGGCGGGCAGCGGCAGTCCGCCGGGGGTCGCCGTCAGGGCACGGGCCAGCGGGGCGACCACCTCGACCGCGTCCTTCATGCCGAGGTTGACGCCTTGGCCGAGGATCGGGGTGCTGGTGTGCGCGGCGTCGCCGATCAGCAGCAGACCGTCCCGGCTCCAGCGGTCCATCTCGGCAGTGAAGATGTCCAGGTAGCCGCAGTCGTCCCAGGAGCGCAGGTGGTCGGTGACCAGCGGCGCGAGCCGCGGGTCGAGTTCGCCGATCGAGTTCTGGAAGGCCTCGAAGCCTTCCTGCTTGAGATCGCTGAACCCGCGCTTGGGCAGGTTGATGCCGACCCGGAGCTTGTCCGGGAACGTGGGGAGGACGACCAGGTGCCGTCCGCCGGAGACCACCAACTCGGCGCGGTTGCCCCACTCCGGCGGCCGGGGCAGCAGGAAGGAGAGGAAGTCACGCTCCATCGGCTCGATCTCGGCCGGCAGCTGGGCCGCCTTGCGCACCCGGGAGAAGCGTCCGTCCGCGCCGATGACGATCCGGGCGCGGATCGTGCGCCGGCCGAGCGGCGACTTCAGGACGGCCCCGGTGACCGTGTCGGCGTCGTCGGTGACCAGGTCGTTGAACGACCAGCCGGCGAGGTAGCTGAAGCCGGGCAGTCCCGACGCCGCGGTGTTGAAGATGTTGATCAGGCCCGGCTGCGGGATGTCGATCGGCAAGGTCCCGCGCCCGAGGCGGCCGTAGTCCAGCCGGAAGGCCGGTCGCCCCTCGAACCGGGTCAGCACGGACTCGGTGGACAGGTAGCCGTGCGCGTCCAGCGCCGGGCCGAAGCCCAGCCGGCGCATCGCGCTGACCGACGGGGAGGCGATCGTCTCGCCGCGGAAGTCCCGCTGCAGACCGGTCTGCCGCTCCACCAGGACGGTGGGGATGCCGCGGCGGGCCAGCAGGCAGGCGAGCAGCGAGCCGACCGGGCCACCGCCGACGATGAGGACGTCGGTGCTGGCCGGGATCTCGTCCAGGGGCGTGCGGGGCTTGTCGTACATGGTCAGTTCTCCCAGTTCTGCAGGCGCCGCGCGACGCCCGCGAGCAGCTCCGCTGCGAGGGCACCGTCGATGACGCGGTGATCGAAGGTGGCGGACAGGGTCATCAGCGGGGCGACGCGGCTGCCTTCGCCGTCGGGGACG
>JBDIAG010000295.1:0-5944 GCA_039812305.1 Actinomycetales bacterium
TGGGGTTTCAATGGCTGGGCCATGTACGCCGTCATGGGCGGTGCCATGGCGTATTTCAGCTTCCGCAAGGGTCTGCCCATTCTGGTCAGCGCGACCTTCACGCCGGTACTCGGCCCCAATGCCTCCGAGAAGCCCCTGGGTCGCCTCGTCGACGCCCTGTCGATCGTCGCCACCCTGTTCGGCACGGCCACCGCTCTGGGTCTCAACGGCCTGCAACTGAACAGCGGCCTCGCCTATCTCTTCGACGTTCCGAAGTCCAATGCCGTGGCCGTCGCCATCATCGTCGTCGTGACCACGCTGTTCATCCTCTCGGCGACCTCCGGGGTGGAGAAGGGAATTAATTTCCTGGCGAACTGCGGTTCGATCGCGACGATTGTGTTGTTCATGTTCTTCCTCGTCGTCGGCGGGTCGACCGTGCTCGTCATCGCCCAGGGAATCGAGTCCATCGGCAACTACGTGATGCAGGTGTTGCCGATGTCGTTGATCACCGGTGTCGGCGACGAGCAGTGGATGGCGGGCTGGACGATCTTCTACTGGGCCTGGTGGATCTCCTGGGGGCCGTTCGTCGGCATGTTCGTCGCGCGCATCTCCCGGGGCCGCACCATCCGCGAGTTCATCCTGGGAGTGGTGGCGGCACCCACCGGCTTCGGGTTCCTGTGGTTCGCCGTCGTCGGCGGCACCGGCATCGAGCTGCAGCGCAGTGGCGCCGCCGACATCGTCGGTTCGCTGGCCACACCGGAGCTCTCGCTGTTCTCGGCGCTGGACGCGCTGCCCCTGCCGATGCTGAGCTGCGCCGTCTGCGTGGTGCTCATCGCCCTGTTCTTCGTCAGCGGCGCGGATGCGGCGGCGGTCGTGATGGCGACGATGGCCAGCCGAGGCGCTCTCGAACCACCCCGCCTGGTCGTCGTGGTCCTGGGCGTGCTGATGGGCGGGATCGCCTGCGCGATGCTCCTGGTCGGCGGGCTGGTAGGTCTGCAACAGGCCGCCGTTCTCGGTGCGGTGCCCTTCACCGTCGTGCTCGTCGGCGTCGCCTGGTGCTGGATCAAGGCGCTGCGCGAAGAACCTCGCGTCACGTCCGGCGTCACCCCGGCCCGCCCACTCCCGGAAGGCCGGGTGCAGATCCACGCAGAGCCCGAGCGGGACCGCGCCGGCCTTTCCGCCGATCCGGAGGGAGAAGCGCCATGAGGCGACCCCGGATTCTCGCCGTCGTCCTGGCCTGCCTGGCGATGCTGGCCGCCTGCGGCACGAGTCAGGAACGCGACGCCTCCCAGCAGCCGCAGGGGGCCTCGCTGCGGGTGACGCTGGGGACCCAGGAGTTCCCCGAGGCGCGGCTCCTCGGCGAGCTCTGGCGGCAGGCCCTGGCCGTCAACGGGTACACCGTCGATCTGCGCAAGGGCGTCGGCCCGGCGGAGGATCTCGACCGGGCACTGCGGGACGGCCAGATCGACGGATACGTCGCCTACACCGGCACCGTCCTGTCGATCGTTGCGGGCCAAGAGGTCTCGGGACTCGACCCGGCGGAGACCTATCGACGGGCGAAGGACTACTACGCCGGCCAGGGCATGGCGATGAGCGAGATGACGCCCTTCCAGAACAAGGACGCCATCGCCACCACGAACGCCTACGCCGAGCAGCACCGACTGACCGGCATCGGGGACCTGCGATCCGGGGAGAGTGTCGTGCTGGGCGCCCGCCCGGAGTTCGAGCACCTGCATCTGGGGCTGGAAGGCCTGCGCAGCGTCTACGGCCTGACCAATGTCCGGTTCACCGCCGTCCCCCTCGGCGACCAGTACCGGGCCCTGGACAGCGGGGACGCCGACGCCGTGAACGCCTTCACCACCGATCCGCAGTTGCGCAGCGGCAAGTACACGCTGCTCGACGACCCGGAACTGCTCTTCGGGTCGCAGAACGTCGTGATGGTGGTGAGCCAGGACAAGCTCGGCCGGATCGACGCCACCGCCTTCCTGCGAGTGGTGAATGCCGTCAACGCCGCCCTCACCGAGGACGCGATGGTGGACATGAGCGCGCAGGTCACCCAGGGTCGCGACGACGAGGCCGTGGCGCGTGCCTTCCTGAAATCTGCCGGCCTGTCGGAGCCGCTGCGTGGCGGCTGATCTCACCCTGCCTCATCGTCGTCGGCGGACATCGCTCGCCGCGCCCCTTACCAAGGAGGATCCGTGCCGGAGCATGGCAACCCGTTCGAGGGAGTGACCGAGTTCTTCAGCGAGCTGGCTCGTCTGCGCTCGATCGGCATGCGTGGCGAGCACCTGCCCGAACACGGCGAGCGCACCCATGCCTCGGCGTGGGTGCCGACCACCGACATCCTCGCCCGCGGAGACGATCTCGTGATCCGGGTCGAGCTGGCCGGGGTCGATCCGGGCGACGTCGACCTGCGACTCAGCCACAGCGCGCTCACCGTCTCCGGCACTCGTCGCATGGCCGAGAGCGAGGAGGACGTCGCCTTCTACATCCGCGAGCGCTTCTACGGCGAGTTCCGGCGGGTGATCACCCTGCCGGAAGGCACGTCCGCGGACGACATCACGGCCGAGTTCGACGACGGCCTGGTCGAGATCACCGTCGCCGGCTGCGTCCCCACCAGCAGCAGCGTCAGGATCTCGCTGGCGGACCGGTCCGACCCGGCCGAGTCGCGACGGGTCCGCGGCCCGGACGGCTGACCCGACAGCCGCCGCTCCACTCCCGACCAGCACCCAAGGAGGTCGACGATGACTCGTTTCACCGCGGGCCGGCACGTCCTGCCCGAACCCGACCACACGCAGGTCGTGCCCACCGCTCTCGGCGTCGAGGACCAGTCCTCCACCTTCGAGCCGGTTCGTCCGACCGCGCCGCCCGCCGATGCGCCCAATGTCGTCATCGTCGTCATGGACGACCTGGGATACGGCACGTCGAGCGCCTTCGGCGGGCCCTGCTCGATGCCGGCCGCGGACAAGCTGGCCGGTCGCGGTCTGCGGTTCTCGCGCTTTCACGTGACCGCGCTCTGCTCGCCCACCCGTCAAGCCCTGATGACCGGCCGCAACCATCATTCGGTGGGAATGGGCGGCACCACCGAGATGGCGACGTCGGCTCCCGGATACAACGGCTTCCGGCCCCGGTCGGCCGCCACTCTCGCGCAGATCCTGCAGGGCAACGGCTACAGCACGGCCGCTTTCGGGAAGTGGCATCAGACGCCGCCACGGGAGATCAGTGCGGTCGGCCCCTTCGACCGGTGGCCCACCGGCGAGGGCTTCGACACCTTCTACGGGTTCATGGGCGCGGAGATGAACCACTGGTATCCGCTGCTGTACCAGGGCACGACGCCGGTCGAGCCGACCCGGAGGCCGGAGGAGGGCTACCACCTCTCCGAGGATCTGTGCGATCACGCGATCCAGTGGGTGCGCACGCAGCGCACGCTCACCCCCGACCGGCCCTTCTTCACCTATCTCGCGTTCGGCGCGTCCCACGCGCCGCTGCACGTCGCCCCGGAATGGCAGGAGAAATACCGAGGGCGGTTCGACCACGGCTGGGACGAACAGCGCACCCGGACCCTGGCCGCCCAGAAGCGGCTGGGAGTCGTGCCGGAGGACGCCGGGCTGGCTCGCTGGGCCGAGGGCGTCCCGCATTGGGACGAACTGTCGGAGACCCGCCGCCGGCTCGCGTGCCGATTCATGGAGACCTTCGCGGGCTTCACCGAACATGCCGATCACCAGGTCGGCCGGTTCGTCACCGCCCTGGAGGAACTGGGGGAACTGGACAACACGGTGTTCGTGTACCTGCTCGGCGACAACGGCGCCTCGGGGGAGGGCGGCATCGAGGGCTGCACGGTCGAGCATCGGCTCGGCCACGGCATCGTCGACGATCCGGAGGCGATGGTGGCGGACCTGGACCGCATCGGCGGGCCCGAGACCTATCCGATCGCGCCCGTCGGGTGGGCCCTGGCCCTCAACACACCATTCCAGTGGACGAAGCAGGTCGCCTCGCATTTCGGTGGCACCCGGGACGGTCTCGTCATTCACTGGCCGAAGGGCATCGCCGACCGAGGAGGCATTCGCGGTCAGTTCCATCACGTCGTCGACATCCTGCCGACGATCCTGGACTGTGCCGGCATTCCGCAGCCGACGTCGGTGGGCGGCGTGACCCAGCAGCCCATCGAGGGAACGAGCATGCGGTACACGTTCGACGACGCGGACGCGACCGACCGGCGCAGGACGCAGTACTTCGAGATGTGCGGCAATCGCGGCATCTACCACGAGGGCTGGATGGCGGTGACCCGGCACGGCATCCCCTGGCAGATGGTGCCCACGGCGGGGCGGCGCTTCAGCGACGACGTCTGGGAGCTCTACCACGTCGACGCCGACTACTCCCAGGCACACGACCTGGCCGCGGAGCACCCGGGGCTGGTGCGGGATCTGCAGGACCTATTCCTGATCGAGGCCGCCAAGCACCAGGTCTTCCCCCTCGACCCACGGGTGACCGAGCGCGAGAACCCCACTCTGGCAGGACGTGTCGATCTTCTCGGGGATCGCCAGTCGGTGGTCTACCGAGGCGGGATGCGCCGGTTCACGGAGGAGACCACGCCCAACGTCAAGAATCGCTCGCACAGCGTCACCGCCGACGTCGAGGTGCCCGGCGGCGGCGCCGCCGGGGTGATCGCGGCCCAGGGCGGACGATTCGGGGGCTGGTCCCTGTACTGCCTCGACGGGAGAATTCGATATGACTACAACTACTTCGCCCTGACCCACTACACGATCGGCGCCGACGCCAGACTGGGCCCCGGCCGGCACCAGATCCGGATGGAGTTCCGGTACGACGGCGGCGGTCACGGCAGGGGCGGCGACGTCGTCCTGCTCGTGGACGGGGCCAAGGTGGCCCAGGGTCGGGTCGACCGGACGATTCCGTACTACTTCTCCTTCGACGAGACCCTGGACATCGGCATCGACCTGGGCACCCCGGTCACCGACGACTACGCCGCCCTCGACAACGCCTTCTCCGGCACGGTGCACACCGTGCGGATAGATCTCGACGGTCCGGCCTCGCACAGTGGCGCCCAGGACGACGCCCAACGCTGGCAACGCGTGCTGATCTCCCAGTGAGGAGACGATGACGATCCCGGACCGGGCCTCGCCGTCCCCGTGCTGTGCACCGCCGGCCGCCCGCGGCGCGCCGGCGGAGGTGGTCGTCACCCTCCCGACCTACCCGGTCGCGGCAGCGCCGGGGGAGGGACTGGTCCACCTGGAAGGCGGCACCTTCCGGATGGGCTGTGAGGACGAGGCGGTCAACCCCGGGGACGGCGAAGGTCCCGTCCGGACGGTGTCGCTGTCACCGTTCTGGATCCACCGGCACACCGTCACGAACCTCGAGTTCGCCGAGTTCGTCCGGCAGACCGGGTATCGGACCGGGGCTGAACGCTTCGGCTGGTCCTACGTCTTCGCCTCGTTCCTGCCTGCGCGTCTGCGGCGGGGCGCCCAGCGACCCGACGCGGCGCCCTGGTGGTGCCGGGTCGACGGTGCCTTCTGGAACGCCCCGGAGGGCCCGGGCAGCGACGTCCGTGACCGGCTGGACCATCCCGTCGTCCACGTCGACCACGACGACGCGCTGGCCTACTGCTCCTGGGCGGGTCTGCGGCTGCCGACCGAGGCGGAATGGGAGTACGCCGCCCGAGGGGGGCTGGAGGGCGCCCGCTACGCCTGGGGCGACGAGCTCACGCCCGCGGGCCGGCACCGCTGCAACATCTGGCAGGGGAGATTCCCGGTGCACAACACGGCGGAGGACGGCTACCGCGGGACGGCGCCGGCCGAGGCGTTCGAGCCGAACGGATTCGGTCTGTACTGCGTCGCCGGCAACGTCTGGGAATGGTGCGCCGACTGGTGGACCACCGAGCACGCGCCCGGCGGCACGCGTGACCCGCGAGGACCTCGACACGGGGATCTGCGGGTGATGCGGGGCGGGT
>JBDIAG010000296.1:0-5897 GCA_039812305.1 Actinomycetales bacterium
GCCGATGGCCGATCGTCCTACGTGATGGCCGGCTGTCACAGGCCAGTGCGTGGTCTGGATGGCTACTCGTAAGGGTGAGTGGCCAGGTGCCGTCGAGTTGGGTGAGGTGCTCGACAGCCGTGATGGTCTCCTACCCCTACTGATGTCTGGCAAGGTACGGGTCGAGGATGCCGAGAGAACCGCAAAGGATCTGGTCTGATGGCTGACACGGAGTTCCCTGGCGCACCGGCGCGGGCTGCGATGCCCACGTGGTACCCGGATCTGTTCGACTCGGTGGCCGGTCGGATCACGCATGGCCGACTGCGCGCGACCCGAGCGGTGAACACAGAGCTGCTGGCCACGTACTGGGCGATCGGTCGGGACATCCTGGATCGCCAGGATAGTGAGGGCTGGGGCGCCAGGTCATCGACCGGCTTTCCGCCGATCTGCGGGAGCAGTTCCCTGATGCTCGCGGCTTCTCTCCGCGCAACCTGAAGTACATGCGTGTGGCCCCGGGTGAGGAGGGCCGATTTTCACGCAGTCGGCAGGACACAAGTTCGGCGAGCAGGACGGTTCCGCGGCCAGGCGGTCGATCGTGGGTCTCCAGGACCACCGATCGACCGGGTGAGCCTCTCAGCAGCCTCGATCGACCGCACGACGCGAGACCGGCAGGCGTAGATCGGCTGAAACGGACCCTGGCGAGGGGGAAGTAGGTGGGCAGGAAGGGATGGCTTGGCTGCTGGCGGCGGTCGCCGTCCACAACGCGTGCGGGTGTCGGGCTGCGCAACGGTCTCGACGCTGACCGCGGCGGGCCTGGGGTGGGCCGGGGCACCGTCCCGGCGCCGAATGGCCGCGATCCGTGCTGAACGGTTGCGTAAGGACGTGCGCAACGTTGCCGTTGGGCACGCAATGTCACCGCTCGCGGGTTGTCGAGCCGCTGGAGTCGCCCTGTGTGCTGGTGCGGGGAAGGGTCAAGCGGCACAAGCAGGGTGAACCGACGCGCCGGAGACGGTGACGGGGCAACCCGGCATGGTCGCGGCGCCCCGAGACGTTGGGCCACCCGGCCCGCTGCTGGTCGGCGCGGCGCTGGCTGGCTCGGCGCTGGCTGGCTCGGTGGTCCGACGGGCATGGCCGCGATCGGTACCGACGGGCCGCATTCAGGACCCAAGGGTCACGTTGCACACCACGAATGGCCGCGGTAAGTACCGAAAGGACACGACGAGCGTTACCTCTGGGTACCCACCGTTGCCATTCGCGAGGCGAACGCCAACCCGCAGCCGGACCGCGCCCCCCGCAGCCGGCCTATGCCCCCGCAGCCGGCCTGTGCCCCCGCAGCCGGCCTGTGCCCCCGCAAACGGACCGCGCCCCCGCAGCCGGACCCGGGCCGCTGATACCTCCGCGGCCGGGGACCCACAGGCTGGGCATCCAGTAAGCGGTCGGGCATCCGGGTAGAGGCCAAGCATCCACCTGGAAGCCGAACAGCCACGCATCGCCGGATGCCCGACCATTAACCGGATGCCCAGCCTTCAACCGGATGCCCAGCCCCTCATCCGAGGGCTGCTAGGCCTGGGGTGCCCTGGACGAGCACGACACGCGCCTCGTCGAGGGCCACACGGACCGCCTCGGTCGCCCGCCGAGGCCTGAGCTCTCCGAAGGAGATCGGGTCGCGCGTCATGCCTTGACACCACTCGACCCGCGGCTTGGCCGATGATTCGCCGCGGGGTCGGCTGCTGATTTGCCAGCAGTGATCCTGAGGATTTTGCCGCACACCTGCCCGGCTGTCTGCCGGACCCCGGCCTATCCGTCCAGGAGCACGATGGAGTTGCGCGAGGTGTCGTAGGCCTCGCGGCGCGTTCTGGGCAGGTCGGCCCTGGTGCCGCGGACGAAGCCGTGGTCGATGAACCAGCCGGGGGTGCGAGTGGTCAGGGCGAAGATCCGGCCGAGACCGCGGGCGGTGGCCTGCAGGCGGGCGCGCCGCAGCAGCACCGCGCCGAGATCCCGTCCACGGTATTCGGGATGTACTGCCACACAGGCGAACTCGCAGCAGTTCTCGCCGGTGTAGGGGATGAGCGCGTTGCAGGCGATGACCTGGCCGTCGCGCACCATGACCGAGAACTGGCCGATGTCGAGCTCCAGCTGTTCCCAGGAGCGGGGGAGCAGGAGCCCGGCTTGTTCCAGGGGGCGGATCAGGTCGGCGATGCCCCGGAGATCGTCCACGGTCGCGTCCCGGGTCGACTCGTAGTCGTCCTCGGCGGAGATCATCAGGCCGCAGCCGTCGCGGGTGTAGAGCTCGCGCAGCAGCGGGCTGGCGCCCTCCGTCCCGATCAGATGGGCACGGCGGACGCCGGCGCGACAGGCGTCGACGGCGGCACGCACGCAGTTGCGGTCCTCCAGGGAGAGGCGTCGGTTGACCAGCTCCAGCTTCAGGAGCTCCTCCGCGGCGGAGAGGGCGAGCTGACCGGAGTCTCCGACGTCCAGGGTGAGCCGCCACGAGCCCGGTTCGGACTCGATCACGAAGAGCAGCTTGTCCGCGACCAGCCCGGTGGCGATCGCCTCGGCGACGTCGGCGTTGCGCAGGTTGAACGTCTCGCCGGTGGGGGAGTGGCCGATCGGGGAGGCCAGGACGATCCGGTCGGTGCGCAGGGCCGCGAGGATCTCGGCGATCTCGACGCTGCGGATCACCCCGGTGTACAGGTGGTCGGTGCCGTCGCGCACCCCGACCGGCTGCGCGGTCACCCAGGTACCGCCGACGACCTTGAGAGGACGATCCGGTTTCGGCCGCGAGGTCTGGCTGCCGATGAGGCGGGCCTCGATGTCCAGCCGCAGCTTGCCGACCGCGGCCTTGACCGCCTCCATCGAGGGCCCGTCGGTGATCCGGAGGTCCCCGGCGAACCGCGACGGCAGGCCGCGCAGGGCGAGCTCGGCCTCGATCTGCGGGCGCGCCCCGTGCACCAGCACCAGCTTGACCCCGAGACTGGCCAGCAGGGCGATGTCGGCGAGCAGCCGGTCGGTGTCGTCGCGGGCGCAGATCTCGCCCGGGAAGGCGACGACGAACGTGCGGCCGTGGTGGGCGTGGATGTACGGGGCGGCGCTGCGGATCGCGGCGACGAAGGTCTCGCCGTCGGGCTGCATCAGGGTGCGACCCGACCGTTCTTGACGAACGCCGCGTGAGTCATCGGCATCAACCCGGCCCAGATCTCCTCCATCCGCTCCGCGCACATCTCGATCTCGCGCTGCGGGAAGGACGGGTAGGCGGCTTCCGGATGTTTCGTGCGCAGCGAGAGGAAGTTCATCAGCGACCGGGCGTTCACCGTGACGTACATCGAGGAGTAGATCGTCAGCGGCAGAACGATTCTCGCGACCTCGCGGGCGACCCCGGCGGCGAGCATGTCCTGGTAGGCGCGGTAGGCGTGCTCGCAGACCTCTTTGGTCTGCTGCTGCACGAGGTCGAGCTGCTCCGGCGTGCCCTCGACGAACTCATAGGCTCCCGGGCGGCCCTGCTGCACCAGCCTGCGCTCGGGGCCGGGAACGTAGAACACCGGGCGCAACTCCCGGTACCGGCCCGACTCCTCGTTGTAGGAGGCGATGCGGTGCCGCATGAACTCGCGGAAGACGAAGATCGGCGCCTGGACGTAGAACGTCATCGAGTTGTGCTCGAACGGCGAACCGTGCCGGTCGCGCATCAGGAAGTTGACCAGTCCGGCCGACCGGCTCGCGTCGGCATCCACATCGTCCAGGCTCTGCTCGCCCTTGGTGGAGACGCGCGCGGCGAAGAGGACATCCGCGTCCTGGGCGCTGGCCCGGACGAGTTCTACGGCCATGTCCGAACGGAAGGTGGGCTGATCGTTCACGTGCAGGAGCCTAGCCGGGACCACCGACAACGCGTGGAGGGCTGGGCCGGTGACCTCACGGTGTGACCTCACACGTGCGGCCATACGTGGACCATTTTCATGGCAACCTATTCCCATCTCGGGGTGTAGCTCGTCAATGACGGCGGATAGTGGATCCGTTGCATATTGACGCCGGTCGGGCGGCTGGCTATCACGAGATTATCGGCATACTGCGGAAATGCATCAACGAGAACGTCGGCTATCTGTTGCGGATCGTCGGCGGTATCGAACGTGGCCCTCGGGGTTCCGTGGGAGATTTCCGCCCCGATAAGTCCCTCGAGGAGCTGCTCCGGATGTCATCATCCCTCATATTGGAGATTCGTCTTTGGCATTGATCGACCAGGCATGGTGTCCCCGTGGGCGACACGCGGAGGGTCGAACCGTCCCGGTCGCAGGTCACCTCGGGGTAGTGTCGGTGCGCCGAGGAAGCATCAGAACCCCATGAATGCGGCAAACACCAAGAATCCGGCAGACCACGTGCAGGGGACTCAGATATGAAATCCAGGCCGATCGCTGTTATTGCGGCAGTTGTCACAGCACTCAGTGTCTCGGTGGTGGCGCAGTCCGCGTCGGCGGCGGGGCTGAAGGGCTTCCGTCCGCCGGACTCGGTGCTGGTCAATCCCGCCGCTCCGGGCACCAGCGTCCGTCCCAGCGAATCGCAGCAGGTCATGGTGGCGGACCGGACGACGGGCACCTATGGCACGTACGTCCGCTACGAATGGCAGGGGCCGGAGCGCGGCTGGGTCATCGCCGGGAAGGCGGGTGCGCGCTTCGGATATGCGGGCATGTCCGACCCCAATCGGCGGCGGGAGGGGGACGGCACGACTCCCACCGGCAAGTACCGGATCGTCGACACCTTCGGTGTGGGAAATCCGGGAACTCGCATGCACTACCGGACGATCAACGATTGCTCCTGGTGGTCCGACAAGCGGGACGCCACCTACAACCGGTTCGTGCAGCAGTGCGGCTGGGGGCATGGTGAGCAGTTGACCCGATGGACGAAGAACGCCGAGAAGCAATACCTCCAGACGGCGGTTCTCGACTTCCTGTGGAACCGGCAGTCGGAGCATCGCGGCTCGGCGATCTTCCTGCACTACTCCACGGGGTCGACCGCGGGCTGCATCGGAGTCACCGACCGCGCCGAGATGAACAACACGATCCGCTGGCTCGACCCGGCCAAGAACCCCACGATCGTGGTCCAGAGCTGACGGGGGTCCCGGGCCGCCGGTCGGTGGCTGGGGTCCGACCCGGTTGGCGCCCGGGTCCGACCGGTTGGCGCCTCGGGTTCGACGAGTGGCAGCGGTAGACGCGCAATGGTCACGCTACGGGCGGTCTTTCGCAACCATTCGGCGCGGAACGCGGCCGTGGGGAGGTCGCGGGCGCCGGCGGGCCGGTCGCGGCACTCTCGCCCAGCCCGTCGGAGCACTCTCGCCCGAGTCGACGGACGAACCGGCTGACCTTACTGCGGCGCGGGGACACCCATCGGCTGACCGAGCTTCTCCAGCAGTTCGACGAACCAGGGCTGGGTGTGGTCGAAGGCCTTGTGGCCGGCGATCCGCTCGAATTCGACGGTCCGGAGTTCGTCGCCACGGTCCTCGTCGTGCCCGATCACGCCCGGCACGCCGGCCAGCGCCGACTCCACGGCCAGTTCACACATGTCCTTGATCAGCGCCTGGTCCGCATCGCCCGCCGGGGCGGACCGGGAGAAGTAGCCCGACTTCTGCACCATCTGCTTCTCGGCCTCCAGGTCGCCGGCGAACGCCTTGGCGAACCACTGGCCGGGGTTGATCTTGTCGATCATCACGTGGCCGAACGGGTCGCGTTGCACGGTGTGACCACGGGCCTCCATGTTGGCCACGATCTCCTTCACCCCGGCGCCCTCGGAGAGGAAGATGTTGACGCAGCCGAGCTCGTCCATGATCTTCTTCAGCCGGTCGGCCTCCTCGGCCAGGTCGATGACCAGCTCCGGGATGTAGACCGCGTGCACGGCCCACCGCTGCGGCGTGAGCCCGATCGAGGGCAGCCACT
>JBDIAG010000297.1:0-5897 GCA_039812305.1 Actinomycetales bacterium
TCCCCTCAAGAAGGTTCCGCCCGGATATCCGGCCACTCATCCGCGGGCGGAACTCCTCCGCTGGAAGGGCGCGGTCGTCGTCCGGCAGTACGAGCGTGGGGACTGGTTGGGGACCAACGAGGTGTACGACACGATCCGCGATGTCTGGCGTGGCGCCGAGCCCCTCAAGGAGTGGCTGGACCTCCATGTCGGCGGGTCCCAGGAACCGGCCCGACGACGACCGAAGTGACGTTCCGCCTCGGCATTCTCCACGCGTAGACCGGCACCCGACACGCCTGCTGTTGCGCAATAAGAAACTTGTTCCGGCATGTGCATTTCTATGTCAGACTCTGCGTGCTGGTCCGGAACGGCGCCATGACGCGTCGTCTCCGGGGCAAGAGGGAACCCGGTGTGAATCCGGGACTGCCCCGCAGCGGTAAGTGGGAACGAAAGCCGTCAACAGGCACTGGGCCACCCCGGGAAGCGACGGCCGGTAGGCGAAGCGGCATGCCCACGAGTCCGAAGACCTGCCAGCAGCCGAGCACGCCCGGTGCTCGGTTCGGCCGGAGACCCCGAGGGAGGGCCAACCCGGCGAACGGCGCGCACTCCGGTGCGTCCCGTCGCTGCGGTGCCCTCCTTTCGCGTACTCCGGTTCTGGTCGCAAAGCTCGCGAGGAGAGAGCATGACTGGTAACCCCGTACGGGTGTGCGCCGTATCGGAACTCATTCCCGGCGAAGGACTTCGCATCACCTCCGTCGTCCCGCCCGTTGCCGTCTTCCTGACCGAGGAAGGCGAGATCCACGCCCTCGACGACACCTGCACCCACCAGGAGGCGTCGCTGTCCGACGGCTGGGTGGAGGACTGCACCGTCGAGTGCCCCCTGCACGCGTCCAGGTTCGACCTGCGCACCGGCCACGTCGACGCACCGCCGGCCAAGCTGCCGGTCCGCGTCCACGCGGTGCGGGTCGACGGTGAAGATGTCTTCCTGACTCTGTCCGACGCGGAGCCGAACCTGCCGCCCGGCGTGACGTTCGAGCCGGCGCGATGAACTCCGTGATCGTCGTGGGCGCCTCCCTGGCCGGGGTGTCCACGGCCCGGGCGCTTCGTCGCGAAGGCTTCGGCGGCAGCATCACCGTCATCGGCGACGAGCCGCACCTGCCCTACGACCGACCTCCGCTCTCCAAGGAGTTCCTTCTCGGGCAGTCCGCCGAGGACGACCTCTCGCTGCTCCTGCCGGATGAGGACCTGCAGGTCGACTGGATGTTGAACAGCCGAGCGATCGCACTCGACCCGGCGTCGAGGACCGTCACCCTCGATGACGGCCGTCAGGTGAGCGCGGATGCGATCGTCGCCGCGACCGGCGCACGGGCGCGGACCCTTCCGGAGCTGCCCGCCCTGGACGGCGTCCATCTGCTGCGCAGCCTGGACGACGCCCGCCGCCTCCGCGCGGCACTCACCTCCGGCCGTCGTCTGGCGATCATCGGAGCAGGCTTCATCGGCAGCGAGATAGCCTCCGCCGCAGTATCTCTCGGTGTGGAAGTGACCATCCTCGAGGCCCAGTCGCAACCGCTCGTGCGCGCGTTGGGAACCGAGGCGGCACAGGTGATCAGCGCGTTCCACGCCCGGCACGGCGTCCGGCTCCGCTGCGATGTCGAGGTGGTGTCGCTGGTCGGCGAGGAGTCCGTCAGCGGCGTCCTCGTGGCTCCGGACGAGGTGGTGCCGGCCGACGCGGTCGTGATCGGGGTCGGCTCACTGCCCAACGTCGAGTGGCTGGACGGCAGCGGGCTCGCCACCCAGGGCGGGCTGCACTGCGACACCCACGGCCACACCGGTCTCGACGGCGTCTACGGCGTCGGCGACTGCAGCGCCTGGTTCGACGCCGACCTCGGGCGACACCACCGGATCGAGCATTGGACCGACTCCCGCGATCGTCCGCTGCGCGTCGCCAGACATCTTCTCGGACGACCGGACACGTCTCCGCTGGCCCCGCCCTACTTCTGGTCCGACCAGTACGGTGTCCGGTTGCAGTTCGCCGGCCGGCTGCGCGGCGACGAGGAGTTCGTCGTCGACTCCGGCGGTCCGGAGACCGACGATCTGCTCGCCTTCTATCTGCGGGACGGCGAACAGGTCGCCGTCCTCGGTATCAACCGCCTGCGCGAGGTCTCGCGCTGGCGACGTCTCCACGCAGCCTCCAACGCCCGGAAAGGAACAGCGCACGCATGACCAGTTTCACCCACAGCGAGTCGATGATCCATGCCTCGCGGATCAGCGACAGCCTCGTACGCACCCTCGCCGGGTCCAACTACACGACCACCGAGTCCTATCTCGCCGAGTGCGAGTCCATCTTCGAACGTATGTGGTTCTGCGCCTCGCACGTCTCCGACTTCGCCGGCGCGGGCAGCTTCCGGACGGTCCAGGTCGGCCGCGAGTCGATCCTGCTCACCCGCAACCGCCGGGGCAAGATCCGCGGCTTCTTCAACGTCTGCCGGCACCGCGGTGCCCGCCTGTGCACGGAAGACGAAGGCCAGATGCGCCGCTCGATCCAGTGCCCGTACCACGCCTGGACCTACGATTTCGACGGAAAGCTCATCGCCGCACCGAATCTCGCGCGCATGCCGGATATCGACCGGGACGAGTACGGGCTGCGCAAGGTCCACGTGCGGGAGTGGCTGGGATACGTGTGGGTGTCCCTGGCCGACGAGCCCGAGTCCTTCCAGCACACGGTCGAGCAGGAGATCCTGGACCGGCTCGGTGCGATGTCCAATCTCGACGCGTACGACATCGCCACGCTGGTCGTCGGAAGACGGCACACCTACGACGTCGCCTCCAACTGGAAGCTCATCATCGAGAACTTCATGGAGTGCTACCACTGCGCGACCATCCACCCGGAGCTGACCGAGGTCCTGCCCGAGTTCGCCGACGGGCTGGCCGCACAGTTCTTCGTCAACCACGGTGCCATGTTCGGCGAGGAGATCCGCGGCTTCACCGTCGACGGATCGGTCGGCCTGACCAGACTCCCCGGTCTGCAGGAGAACCAGGACCGGCGCTACTACGCGATCACCATCAAGCCGCAGGTGTTCGTCAACCTCGTGCCGGACCACGTCATCTTCCATCGGATGTACCCGCTGGCGGCAGACCGGACCATCGTCGAATGCGACTGGCTCTACCTGCCCGACGTCGTCGAGTCCGGCGTCGACCTGGATCGCTCCGTGGAGCTGTTCCACCGGGTCAACCAGCAGGACTTCGAGGCGTGCGAACGCACCCAGCTCGGCATGGGATCGCGGGTCTACCAGCACGGTGGTGTCCTGGTGCCGAGCGAGCACCACATCGGGCTGTTCCACGACTGGGTCCGCGCCCGGCTGGTGTGATCTGTCGCCGACCAGGCCGAGGTCGAGACCTGGGCCTGGTCGGCCGCGAGCGACGGGCACGCGTCCACCTTCGGGCGAGGCCCAGTCCCAGCCGCGGACGAGCGCGCACGCTCAGCTGGCGAGCGCGGCATCCACCTGCCGGACGGTCGAGCCGCGCTGGCCCTTGATCACCTGGAGCTGGGCCGGGATGCGACTGCGCAGCTCGCCCACGTGTGAGACCACGCCGACCGCCCGCCCGCCTTCCCGCAGCTGGTCGAGAACCTCCATGACCAGCTCCAGGGTCTCCTCGTCGAGGGTGCCGAAGCCCTCGTCGATGAACAGCGTCTCGAACGAGATGCCACCCGATTCGGCCTGGACGACGTCGGCGAGGCCCAGAGCCAGGGCGAGCGAGGCGAGGAACGACTCACCCCCGGACAGGCTGGCGGTGTCCCGCTCGATCGAGGTCCAGGCGTCCATCACCCGCAGCCCGAGGCCGGAGCGGCCACCACCCTTGCCGCGGGACTGACTGTGCAGCAACGTATACCGTCCGTCCGACATCACCTGCAGACGCTGGCTGGCGGCCTCGGCGACCTGTTCCAGCCGGGCCTCGAGCACGAAGGCCGACAACCGGAGCCGACGCAGGTTGGAACCCGAAAGGCCGTGGGCGGTGTTGGCCAGCTCGTCCAGCACCTCGAACCGCTCGCGCAGGGGGGCCACGGAATCCACCAGCGTGCTCAGCTGGGTGGCGATCGTGGCCAGCGCCTGCACCGCCCCGGCCAGCTGGGCCTGGCGAGCCGCCGACCGGGTCGCGAGCGCCTCGGCCGCACCGAGACGGTCGCGGGCCTCGGCGTCCAGGTGCACGAGGTCGGCCAGGTGGCCGGCGAGGCGGTGCACGGCGGTGTCGACGGGGCGTGCGTCCGAGTACGGCCAGACCGGGTCGCCGCCGGATTCCGATTCTCCGGTCGGCCACGAGTCGTCCCCGAGCCGCGGGTCGTCGCCGAACAATCCGGCACTCCGCGCGGTGGAGACGACGTCGGGCTGGACGAGGAGTTCGCGTGCGGTCGCCAGAGCGGTGGCATGCTCTCGCACCTGGGCGGCCAGTCGCTGCCGCTGCGCGATGGGCAGGAGTGCCTCGCGAGCCGCCGCGACGGTGGCGAAGCCGTTCTCGGCGCACAAGCCTTCCAGGTCGGCGGTGAGCCCTTCCAGCCGGGCCTGCGTCTCGTCACGCTCGCGCAGCGCCTCGACGAGGGACGCCATCG
This sequence comes from Actinomycetales bacterium, assembly GCA_039812305.1. Classification (GTDB taxonomy): domain Bacteria; phylum Actinomycetota; class Actinomycetes; order Actinomycetales; family CAWJMD01; genus JBDIAG01. The sequence goes on from JBDIAG010000297.1 coordinate 4,586, forward strand.
CGGCGATCTCGTCGGCGAGCCTGGCCTGCCGGGCGGCGAGGTTGGCGTGCCCGGCCCGCGCTGACTGCAGACGGGTGCGCACCTGCCCGGCACGCTCGCTCACCTGAGCGAGCTCGGTCTCGAGCTGCGCGCGACGGGTCCGCCGTTCCTGCAGCTGAGCCTCGCCATGGCCGACGCGTTCGGCCAGCGCCGCGGACCGGGCCCGGATCCGCTCCAGCTCGCCGCCGGCGTTCTCCGCTTCGGCGAGAGCCGCTTTCGCGTCGTGGAGGACCTGCTGCGCGGTCTCGGGGGTCAGCCCCGACGACGCGGCCGCGGCGGCCGAGTGCCGGGCACTCAGTTCACTGCGCCTGGCCGCCGCCGCAGTGGCGCGGGCTCGGGCATGCTCGACCTGCTGACGGGCCGCCTCGACCGCCTCCGCCGAGACGACCTCGGCCGCGCAGGCCGGCACCGGGTGTTCGGTCGCGCCGCAGACCGGGCAGCCGTCGCCGTCGACGAGTTGGGACGCCAGTTCCGCCGCCATCCCGTTCAGCCGTCGCTCCACCAGCCGCAGATGGGCGGCGCGGGCCTCGAGCTCGGCGTCGGCGGCCCGCTGGTGATCGTCGGTGGCCACCCGCAGCTGGCCAGCGAGGTCGGCGGCCTGGGTCGCGGCGACGGCGTGCTCCTGTGCGGTCAGGTGCGAGCGACGCCGGTCGGCGAGCGTGCCGGCGACGCCCGCGAACCGCGCCGCTCGGTCGGCAAGCCCCTGCGCCTCCTCCCGCATGCCGGCCAGAGACGTTGCCAGCGACTCGATGTCGCCCTCCAGCCGGGCCAGCTGGGCGAGTCGCTCGCCGATCGACTGCTCGTCGGCGGTCAGGCTCTCCTCCTCGGCCAGCAGTGCCTCCAGGCGGCCGGTGAGGGCATGACGCGCCTCGATCTCGGCCCGCAGATCCAGACCGCAGGTCTGCGACCGGTCGGTCTGCGGGTTCTCCTGGAGCACGAGGTCGCTCAGGAGGAAGCCCAGGTCGTCCAGATCCAGGCTGAGCTGATCGTGGGACAACGTCACCGCGCCGCGGGATCGAGTCGTCCGCGCCGGTGCCGGCGAAGACACCGCACCCGGGGCGGACGACGCAGACGAGCGGGGTACCAGGGGAGAGACCGCCGCCACGGTGGATCGCGCGGCGGCCAACTCCCGTTCGCGGGCCTCCAGCGCCAGGCGTTCGTCGTCCATGCGGCGCAGGTGTGGCCGGATGCGTTCGGCACGTTCGGCCCGGTCGCATCGCTCGGCCGCCTGCCGGTGCGCGGGCAGTTCGCGCAGCAGCAGCCGCTGCCGGTC
>JBDIAG010000298.1:0-5894 GCA_039812305.1 Actinomycetales bacterium
GTGTCACGCCTCAGGACGGCGGGTGGGCGGGGTGGACGAGTCGACCTGTACGCCGGGTTCTGTCCCCGCTCTCGCGGGGGGCGGCCATCCATCTCGGGAGTACGTTGCCGCACTCCTCCAGCGGTCTACCCGGAAGCTCGGGCGGGCAGCCCTCGGGCGCTTCCTGTTCGACCTTGCTCCGGGTGGGGTTTACCGAGCCGCCCCGGTCGCCCGGGGCGCTGGTGGTCTCTTACACCACCGTTTCACCCTTACCGGTCGGGCCGGGGCCCGACGGCGGTCTGTTCTCTGTGGCACTGTCCCGCGGGTCACCCCGGGTGGGCGTTACCCACCACCCCGCCCTGTGGAGCCCGGACGTTCCTCGGCGGGCTCGAAGCCCGACGCGGCCGCCCGGTCGACTCGTCCAGCGAGGATCTTACCGCGCCGCCCGAGCCTCCCGAAGCAAGCGGTCATCGGCCCGCCGGCCGGCGATCGCCGGCCGGTTCGTGAACGGCTGACCGGCGGTCAGGGGGCGCCGGGACATAAACGGTGCAGTGTCGGTTTCTGGGCGGGATGCGTGACAAGGCGGAGGTCCGCCCTCGTAACGGAACTACGTGGGCGTGGCCGACATCGCCATCACGCACCCGATCCGGCAAGCGACACGCAGCGTCTATCTCCCGGGGGCCCTCAGACGAGGCCGAAGTTCTGCGTCCAGTAGATGCCGTAGTAGCCCCCGGTGGCGCTACCCACGCCGGTGGCGACGTAGTTGCAGTTGAGGATGTTGGCCCGGTGCCCGGAGGACGCCATCCAGGCCTGGACCACCGCGTCGGGGGAGGCATAGCCCGCCGCGATGTTCTCTCCCGCCGCCCCCGGGTAGCCCGCCGCGGCGGCGCGGGAGGTGGGCGTGCTTCCGCGCGGCGACACGTGATCGAAGAAGCCGTTCGCGGCCATGTCGCGGCTGTGATCGGTGGCGGCCCGGGCCAGCCTCGAGTCGACCCGCAGCGCCGGGCATCCGGCCTTGGCCCGCTCGGCGTTGACGAGCGTGATCACCCGGGCGTCCGGGCTCAGGCCGGCATTCCAGATCGCGACCGATCCCGCGTAGAGAACCGCGTTGCCGTCGCCCTGCAGCACGAACTGGGACCCGCCCCGCCCGGCGGTCCGCGTCGACCACGCGGCGGCGCCGTCGACGTAGAGCACCAGGTTGCCGTCCGTCTGCAGGACCAGCCGCGGGTTCGAGCCGCGGGTACCGCTGGACCAGGTGGCCGAACCCGTCTCGTAGCGCACCAGATTGCCGTCCGGCTGCATCACCAGAACCGCGTTCTGGGTACCGGTGAGCCGCTCGCCGCCGACCATCGACTCGCCCGTCCGCAACCGGTCGCGGACGATCTTCGCGGGATCGGCGGCCGACCGCCACAGCGTGGCACCCGCCGAGGAGACGACCCGCAGACTGCCGTCGTTGCCCAGCACCGCCGTCACCCCGGAGCCGGTGGTCCGCGAGTACCACGCCGCGCCGGTGGCCGAATAGAGAACCAGATTGCCGTCCGACTGCATCACCAGTCTGGTGCCGCGGGACGAGGATGCCCACAGCGCGCCCTGCGGCCCGTAGATGACGAGGTTGCCGTCGGTCTGCAGGACGAGCCGGTACTCCCCCGAGGCCGACCGCAGTTCGTCGCCCATGCCCAGGCTGGCGCCGGTACCCAGGGTGTCCCCGCCGATGGCTGCGACCGCGGCGGATTCGGCGGACAGCGACATCGCCGAGCCGAGGGCCGAATCGGCCGCGGCCGGCCCTGCCAGGCCCAACAGGATCGCCACTGCCGTCGTCACGGCACCCATGCGCTTACGCATCCCAGCCCCACTTCTGAACCCGGCCCGCTGTGCTCCCGGGGAGCACGACACGCCGGACACCCGGCCGGCCCTGGCCGGTGCTTCCACTGCATTCAACGGTACGGCCGTACCAGCCTCGGCACGTAGCGGGACAGCCGGATGTCACCCGGTGGGATGCCTGCGCCGGGCAGGTTCAGCCAAGCGCCGCAGTGAGGTCCTCGATGAGATCATCGCAATCTTCCAGACCGACCGAAATGCGTACGACCGAATCGGTGATGCCGATGGCGGCGCGACCCTCGGCGCCCATTCGCCGATGCGTGGTCGTCGCCGGATGGGTGATCAGGGATTTCGCATCCCCGAGGTTGTTCGAGATGTCGATCAGCTGCAGGCCGTTCAGCAACTTGAACGCACCCTCCTTGCCGCCCGAGGCGAGCTCGAAGGTCACCACGGTGCCGCCGCCGCTCATCTGGGAGGTGGCCAGCTCGTACTGCGGATGCGAGGGGAGGAACGGATACCTGACCCAGGCGATCTGCGGGTGGGCCTCCAGCCAAGTCGCCAGTCGCAGCGCGGACTCCTGCATGCGGGTCATCCGCAGGCTCATCGTCTCCAGGCCTTTGACGACCGTCCAGGCCGTGAACGGGCTCATCGACGGCCCGGTGTGGCGCATCAGCTCTTGAACCGGGCCGCTGATGTACTCCGACGGCCCGAGGATCGCGCCGCCGAGCGTGCGGCCCTGCCCGTCCATGTGCTTGGTCGTGGAGTAGACCACGACGTCCGCCCCCAGCTCGAGCGGCCTCTGCAGGTAGGGCGTGGCGAAGACGTTGTCGACCACCACGGTGGCGCCGGCCGCGTGCGCCAGGTCGCAGACGGCGGCGACGTCGATGATCTCCTGCATCGGGTTGGAAGGAGACTCGAAGAACACCGCCTTCGCCGGCGTGGCCAGCGCGTCCTGCCACTGCTGCAGATCGGGCCCGTCGACGAAGTCGGTGTGGATGCCCCAGCGGGGCAGGATGTCGGAGAGGATCGCGAAACACGAGCCGAACAGGCCGCGCGCGGCGACCACCCGGTCGCCCGCGTCGAGGATGGCGGCCAGCGATGTGAAGACCGCGGCCATCCCGGTGGCGGTGGCGAAGCATGCCTCCGCGCCCTCCAGGAGGCGGAGCCGCTCCTCCAGCATCGAGATGGTCGGGTTGCCGTAGCGCGAGTACATGTAGTGCTCGACGTCACCGACGAATGCCGCCTCGGCGATCTCCGCGGTCGGATAGATGTAGCCGCTGGTGAGGTAGAGCGCCTCGGCGGTCTCGTCGAAGTTGCTGCGCTGCAGTCCTCCCCGCACCGCCACGGTGTCCGGACGCCAGTTCCGCCCGGCCGGACCCTGATCGGGACGACTCGGATCAATCACTGCTGCCGCCACGGCAGACCTTCGGCGCGCCAGCCGGCACCGCCGCGATGACCAGCCTCGTCCACGCCGCCCTCGAAACCGTCGAGGATGTTGTAGCTGCGGCTGAACCCGGCCTGGGTGGCGGCCTTCGCGGCACCGACCGAGCGAACCCCCGAACGGCACAGGAACAGCACCGGCGCCTCCGGATCGCTCTCCCCCAGGCTGGCCTGGAGATCCTGGACGAAACCGGGGTTCAGCTGACCGCTCGGGTAGCTCAGCCATTCGATCTGCACCAGCTGTTGCTGCAGCTCGTGCAGATCCGGGATCCCAACGAATCCCCATTCCGCGCGGGTGCGGACGTCGACCAGGCGAGCCCCCTGGGCCAGCATCTCCCACGCCTCGGTGGGGGTCACATCTCCCGCGTAACCGTCTGCGGGCGTTGGCATGTGGGCACTCCTTTCAGCGTCGGACCTGTTCACAAGGGTAGATCTGTTTGAGACCGGCCGTCTCCGGTGGGGTGGCCATCACCGATCCCGGACCAGGACGCAGCGGCACTCCTCGCACTGCAGGACCTCCTCCGGCGCCGCTCGCCGGATCACGGCCATCTCGGCCGGGGGAACCTCCACCCGGCAGCCACCGCAGCGGCCGCCCACCAACCGGGCGGCGGCCACCCCGCCGCTGGTCTGCTGCACCCGCTCGTAGATCGCCGCCAGCGGCGGGTCGACCGAGGCGACCAGCATGGATCGCCGCGTTCGCAGATCGGCCTCGGCCCGGTCGATCTCGGCGATGGACTCATCTCGGCGCGCGGTGGCCCGCTCCGCGGCCGTCTCGGTCTCGTCGATCCGGGCGAGCACGCCGTCGAGTTCGGCCTGAGCCGTCTCGAGCTGCTCCATCAGTTCCAGTTCGGCGTCCTCGAGCTCGGTCTGACGCTTGGCCAGGCTGGCCAGCTCGTGCTGCAGACCCTGCAGATCCTTGGCGCTGGTCTGGCCGGAGTTCAGCCGCTCGGAGTCGCGGCCGGCCCGCACCCGCACCTGCTCGACGTCGGCCTCGGCCTTGCGGACGGCCCTCTCCAGATCCGACACCGCGGTACGCGCCTGCGCCGCATCGGTGGCCAGGCGGGCCCGACGCTCGGCCAGTTCGGTCAGCTCGGCATGCTCGGGCAGGCTGCGGCGCCGATGGGCGCTCTGGCGCAGAGCCGTGTCCAGCTCGGCCAGGTCGAGCAGCTTGAGCTGGGCGGCCAGCGGGGCAGTCGTCACGAGGCTCCTCCGGGCGTGGGGACGATGTGGTTCCAGGGGTCGGTGCACCGCCGGCTCACGTGGACGTCGAGCGCGGGCCACGTCGCCCGGAGCAGGTCGGCACAGCGTGGCAGCCAGGGCCATTCGCTGGCCCAGTGCGACAGATCCAGAAGGTAGGGACGCCCGTCCACCCGATGCGCGCGAGCCTCGCTCGCCGGATGGTGGCGCAGATCCGCGGTGACGTAGACGTCCGCGCCGCTGGCCCGGACCTCGCCGAAGAGGGAGTCACCGGCGCCCCCGCACAGTGCGACCCGCGCCACCGGCGCCTCGAGCGGCCCGGAGACCCGCACGCCGTGGGCGGTGGGTGGCAGCACCTCGGCCAGCCGATGGGCCAGCTCCTGCAGTGTCGCGGGTACCCGGAGCCGGCCGACCCGGCCGATGCCGGTGGACGAATCCCCGCTCTCCGCCGGCTGCAACGGAGTCAGGTCGGCCAGACCGAGCAACTCCGCGAGCGCCTCGTTGACTCCGCCGCGGGCCGAGTCGGCGTTCGTGTGGGCGCAGTACAGCGCGATTCCGGACCGGATCAGCCGGTGCACGACCCGCCCCTTGGGTGTGTCGGTCGCGACCGAATGCACGCCCCGCAGCAGCAGCGGGTGGTGGACGACGATCAGGTCCGCGCCGAGCCGTTCCGCCTCGGCCACGACCTCCTCGACCGGGTCGACCGCGAGCAGGACGGTGGTGACGTGCTCCGCCGGGTCGCCGCAGACCAGGCCGACCCGGTCCCAGCTCTCCGCCGTGCCCGGTGGGTAGGCGGTCTCGAGGGTCTCGATCACCGCGCCCACGGTGACCGGACCGTCGCCGGGTCCGTCATCCGGCGCGGCCGGGCCCGGGCCGGCGGCGGGAACCGCCGGAGCCGTCTGTTGCCGGGGTGACTGTGGCACGCCGACGAGCCTAATGCTTCTCGACGGTCGTTGTTCGAGGGCAGGCTGACGCACGACCACACCGGCGGCTCGGCCGCCGTCACCTACGTCACACGGTCACGCCGGCGCCGCCCCGCGCCTGCAGCGGCGCGACCCGGGTGAGCTGGGTGACGTGTCTGGGCTCGAGCTCGTCGATCGTGGTCACCTGGAGCAGCTTCATCGTGCGCACGATCTGCTCGGAGAGGATCTCGATCATCCGATCCACGCCCTGTCTGCCCCCGGCCATCAGGCCGTAGAGATAGGCGCGCCCGACCAGCGTGAACTTGGCGCCCATCGCGATCGCCGCGACGATGTCGGCGCCGTTCATGATGCCGGTGTCGACCATCACCTCGACATCCCGGCCGACCTCGCGAACGACCTCCGGAAGCAGGTGGAACGGCACCGGCGCGCGGTCGAGCTGGCGTCCACCATGATTCGAGAGCACGATCGCGTCGACCCCGAGGTCGGCGAGCGTCTTGGAGTCCTCGACGTTCTGGACGCCCTTGATCGCGATCTTGT
>JBDIAG010000299.1:0-5894 GCA_039812305.1 Actinomycetales bacterium
AGCAGGTCACCCTCGATGCCGGTGAGTCCGTCGCCTTCGATGAGCGTCGCCGGTGGATAGTCGTAGCTCGCCACCGTGAGCTCGCCCTCGGTGATGGTGTCGAAGGTGTGCGCGGGGGTGCAGTCCTCCGACCCGCCGGCCTCCGAGTCGCCGCCCGAACAGGCGGCCGCCGAGGCGACCATCGTGGCGACCCCGCCGATGGCGAGAAGGCGACGGAGTGTGCGCGACTTCAGTGTCATTTTCTTGCTCTTCCTTTCCGGTCGGGCGTTCCGTGGGCGCCCGAGTGTGGTGATCTGTGGTGCGGCGGATCGGGTGATGTCAGTCGCGCTTCAGGTGGAGGTTCAACCGCCACTCCAGAACCCTGACCAATCCCAGGAAGACGAGGGTGATCGCGCCATAGATCACCGCCGTCAACGAATAGGTGCTCAAATACTTGAAGGTGATCGAACTGACCTCGTACGCCTTCGACATCAATTCGGGCACGGCGATCACGAATGCCAGGGCGCTGGCCTGGAACACCAGGACCGCGAGGCCCGCCAACGGGGGCGTCGAGATCCGCAACATCTGCGGCAGGATGATCAGGCGGAACCCGGTCCACCCCGTCAACCCGCTGGTGATGGCCGCCTCCCGCTGCCCCTGGGGCACCGCGGCGAGACCGGCCCGGAAGTACTCCGAGGCGTACGCGCCGGTGTTCCAGGTCATCGCGATGATCGCGGTGGTCAGGGACGTCAGCGTGATCCCGACATCCGGGAGGCTGAAGTACAGCAGGTACAGCAGCACGAGGGCCGGAAGGCCTCGCCCGACCTCCACGAACAGGAATGAGATCCACTGGAACGGCGGGATCTTGCGGGCCTCCGCCATCACGGCGAAGACCAGCCCCAACGGGAAGCCGAACAACAACGCCAGGCCGGTCAACTGCAGGCTGACTTTGAGCCCCGGCGCGAACGACGGCAACCAGCCGAGCCAATCGCTGATGAACGCCATCACGCCACCCCGATCTTCTGGCGGAGAACGATGTCGACGCGGCGGGAGAGCACCGCCACGATGAGACTGATCGCGATGTACAGCGCGCCCGCCAGAGTGAACGTCAACAGCCCCTGATGCAGCTGCTTCGCGGACTGCTGCGCGTAATAGGTGATCTCGTGCACCCCGATGGTCGATGCCAGTGCCGAATCCTTCAGCAGGCCGATCGCATACGTCGCGATCGCCGGCAACGCGACCCGAAACGCCTGCGGTGTCACCACGTACCGCACCGTCGTCAATTGGCTCATGCCCAACGCGTGGGCCGCCTCCCGCTGCCCGGCCGGAATGCTCAACAAACCCGAACGATAGATCTCCGCCATGAACGCGGAGGCGATGATCGAGAACCCGACGATCGCGGCCTGCAAGGTGCTCAGCCGGAGGGCATACTGCGGAAGTCCGAAATAGATCATGAACAGCCAGGTCAGCGGCGGGATCACCCGCACGATGTTGATATATCCGGTCGCGATGCCACGGACCAGGGCGAATCTGGTGCGCGCGGCGGCCACCAGCAACAGACCGATCAGGCCGCCGAAAAACAGTGATGCACCGGTTACATAGAGCGTCATCCCGATACCGCGGGAGACGGCGATGAGAATATCGAGAACCATCGGTGACTACCGGTCCAGCACGGCTTTGAGGAACTGCCGGGTCCGCTCGTGCGTCGGCTCCGACATCACCTGCCTACTCGGCCCTATCTCGAGCACGCCGCCATTCCCCATCACCATGATCCGGTCGGAGACATCGCGAGCGAAATGCATCTCGTGGGTGACCACGATCATGGTCATCCCCTCGTTCGCCAGGTCTCGCATCACCGCGAGGACTTCCAACCCGATCTCCGGATCCAGCGCCGAAGTCGGCTCGTCGAACAGCATCACCTTGGGCGCCAGGGCCAGCGCCCGCGCGATCGCAATACGCTGCTGCTGGCCCCCGGAGAGCCTCGCCGGATACTCTTTCGCCTTCTCCGGCAGGCCGACTCGCGCAAGCAGCGAGTTCGCGACCTCCGCCGCCTGCTCCTTGCTCGATCCGAGAACCTTCCGCTGCGGCAGAGTGATGTTCTCCATCACCGTCAGGTGGGGAAACAGGTTGAAACTCTGAAACACCATCCCGGTAACCCGGCGCAGATGGTTGAGACTCGCCTTGTCGGGGCGCTGCGCACCGGCATTCACCGTGGCCCCACCGATCGCGATAGTCCCCTCGGTGGGCACCTCCAGGTAATTCAGACACCGCAAGAAGGTGCTCTTCCCGGCACCGGAGGGCCCGATCACCGAGACGACCTCGCCGGCCTCCATCTCGAGGTTCACATCGGTGAGCACCTTGTTGGTGCCGTAACTCTTACCCAGGTGCGAGACCCGCACTGCGCCCGAAAGCGGGATCGGGGAGGTCTTTGCGCCAATACTGAAGACCATTTCTTCACTATCCTCCGGCTTTGCGGGCGATCGACACCGAACCCCCCGACAGGTGGCCACAAGTTATCCAGATCAGGATGTGATCACAAGTACTGGGAATACCGTAGCACTGATTGTGATCACATCGTGATTTATCTGTGTGGTTCGCCACTCTTGACCGTTGTAACGTGATGTTAAGGCAGTCTGAATTACAGCGCATAACTCGCCGCAATAGAGTGATTCGCGCGGATTCTAATGCGGAGTGGCCGCGGCGCACGCGACTCCGCCCGGGCGATCCGATGCCTGGACCGGTCGATTCGGCGAACGCATGCGCGGCGGGCGGCCGTACCGAACGAGACGGCTGAGTAGCATCGGAACGAAGCGACCAGCGGTGGTCGCGAGTGACCGGGCGGGCGACGGGCGGAGAGGGTGGCGTGGTCAGCGACACCGAGTTGAGCAGGGCGGTGTCGCATGCCCTCCGCCATCAGCCCTGGCTGTACGAGATCGAACTGGACGACGAGGGGTGGACGCCGGTCGACCAGCTGCTGTCGGCCCTGAACTCGCGGGGCGGACGCTGGGCCGACGTCGATCGGGCGGCCCTGGAGCGGATGATCGCGACCGCGACCAAGCAGCGGCACGAGCTCGACGGCGACCGCATCCGGGCGCTGTACGGCCATTCGCTCACCGGCCTCATCCGGAAGGCCCCGGCGACACCACCCGCCCGGCTGTTCCACGGGACGGCGCCACAGACCTGGCGGATCGTCGCCGAGCAGGGTCTACGTCCGATGCGCCGGCAGTACGTGCACCTGTCGGTGGACACCGGAACGGCCAAATCGGTGGGCCGGCGGAAGAGCGGCGATCCCGTCATCCTGGTGATCGACACTGCCGCGGCGACGGCCGCCGGAACCACGTTCTACGCCGGCAACGACCTGGTCTGGCTGGCGGATACCGTTGCACCGGAGGCGATCACGGTGCTAGATCGCAACGATTCGTAAGGTCAGCCGCACGCGCTGGCCGCCGCATCCGGAGTCCGGCCCGGTCGGCCCGACGCCCGGGACCCTCGTGCGGCCCGTCGGGTCGACCGCGCGACGCGTGGTCCGGCGGCGAGCCGCTACGGTGACGGCATGTCCCGCTTCCTCGCTTTCGTCACCAACGCCAAGGACGGCACCGTCTCGACCTTCTCCCTCGACGCCGAGGGGAGCCTGGAACGCATCGCGGTCAGCGACGTCGGACCGGGCTGCTCGACGCTGGTCGTGGACGAGACGCGCGGCCGCGTCCACGTCGCCGTCAAGGGCGACCCGGCGAAGATCGTGACCACGCAGGTCGAGCCGGACGGGGGCCTGCGCATCCTCTCCACCCGCGACGTGCCCTCCGGACTGCACTACCTCGCGCTCACTCCGGACGGCTCGACCATGATCGCCGCCTCCTACGGGGGCGGCTTCGGCATCTCCCTGCCCGTGGACGAGGACGGCGTCGGCGAGATCATCTCGCGGATCGACCACCCCAACGTGCACTCCTGCGCGGTCGGCCCCGGCGGCTCGACCGCCTACTTCGTCTCGCTCGGCGCCGACCTCGTCGCCCAGTGCGCGCTGGCGGACGGGGTGCTCACCCCTCTCGACCCGCCGACGGCCGCCGCGCCCGCCGGCTCGGGCCCGCGACACCTCGTGCTCGACAGCGCCGGGGAGAACCTGTACGTGCTGACCGAGTTCTCCGGCGAGGTGCTGCACTACCGGCGTGACCCGGCGGGGACGTTGGAGTTCGTCTCCGCGACCGCCGCCTACGCCCCGGACCGGGGGTTGCGGCACAGCCGATTCGGAGCGGATCCGACCGCCGAGCACCTCATCTGGGGCGCCGACCTGCACTGGAACGCCGACCAGAGCGTCCTGTGGGCGAGCGAGCGATCGGAGTCCACCCTGGCGACCATCCCGGTCGGCGAGGACGGCGCCCCCCAGCCTGCCGCCGGATTCGTCCCGACCGAACCGCAACCGCGGGGCTTCGCCGTCTCCCCCGACGGCCGCCATCTGCTGTGCACGGGCGAAAGGTCCACGACCGTCTCCCTCTTCGCCGCCTCCCCGGACGGCACCCTGACCTTGCAGACTCAGGCCGAAACCGGCAACGGCGCCAACTGGGTCCGGTTTCTGAGCGAGTAAGGACTGCGCCCTCTCCGGCCCCGCCCCTCCGGCCCGCCCTCCTTCTCCGGCCCCGCCCCTCCGGCCCGCGCCCCTTCCGACTCGCGTCCTCTCCGGCCCGCGCCCAGTGGCAACGGTAGGGACCGAGTGGCCGCGAACAGCGCGGCCTTTGGGTCGTTAACGCGACCATTCGCGGTCCGTATCGCGGCCCCACGGGACTGAACGCGACCATTCGAGGCGTTTCGCAGCCGCACAGGGTTCGTACGTGGCTCGTCCCGCCACTCAGGGCTCGGGGTCCACGTTGGGCCTGAACGCCGGCGGCCAGGCCCGGATCTGGCCAGACATTCTCCCGCTGACCAGTTACATGTCGAGCAGCCAGCGATCGCTGGCCAGTGGGCCGACAAGTGGTTGCCGCGCGAACAAGCGGTTGCTCGAGCCCAGCGCGGGGCCGTCGCCACGCCTGAGGAGCGAGGCTGACGAGCGAGGAGCGGGGCTGACGGCTGAGGAGCGAGGCTGACGGCTGAGGAGCGAGGCCGATGGGCCCGTGTGGCCTGTTATGGCGATATGTGAACGCGGCCCATGCGTCGGGGCGACCCCGGAAAGCGGCACGGTTTCGGGCCTCCTGTCCGATGCCATGTCGTCCGATGCCATGTCGTCCGATGCCGGGTCGCCGGTTCGATGCCGCCCGATGCCGGTCGCCAATTCGACGCCGTCCCATACCGGGTCGCCGATCCATGTCGCGATCCGTGTCGCCGATCCACGCCGCCGATTCCATGTCGTCCGATGTCGTGTCGAGCGGTGATTTGTGGGTCTCACAGAACACCCATCGACCGTTTGAGGCCCATGACAGCCCCGATCGACCGCCCGACTCTCACTCAGACACCGAAATTACCATTATGGACCAGACGTCGCGGAGCGCCGATGCATGCTTCTGGCGCTGCACCGCTGTGCGGCGCAGCGCCAGAGTCAGGCGTGGGCTACCCGTCAGCGCCAGTCCACGAATTTCGCCCATAATACCAGATCAGCTCATACCGGACGCGTTCCGGCGATCGACGCTTCACCTGCACGGCGGCGCCCGGCGCCACCCCCGACCGAGCAGGCGCCCCTCTCACCAGCCCGGCCTCACCCCCACCAAGCGGGCGCCGCCTCATCGAGCGCCGAACAGCACACCAGACCCCGGGCGCAGCACCTCGGCGGCGGAGCAGATCACGCCCAGTCTCAGGAGCGGATCACGGCCAGCGGGCAGGGCGAGTGGAACAGCACCGAGCGGGAGACCGAGCCGAGGAGCATTCCGGTGAATCCGCCGTGGCCGCGAGAGCCCACCACCAGTAGCTGGGCCCCGGCGGCGGTCGCGGTC
>JBDIAG010000300.1:0-5887 GCA_039812305.1 Actinomycetales bacterium
GTTGGACGCGTCCGCCATCGCACCTTCGACCTGGATGTCGGCTGTCCGGAGGAGCTGTTCGTCGGCGCAGTTGCGCCGTTCCAGTTCGGGCGTCAGCAGGCCCAGGGTCTCAGCGCCGGTAGCCATTCGCCCTCGGGCAGACGTGACCGTCCGGATCCAACGGCTCGGCGCAGAACGGGCAGGGTGGCCTTCCGGCCGCCACGATGGCGATCGCCCGTTTGGCGAACGCGCGGGCCACGCCCGCGGAGATGCTGACCCGCAGCAGCTGGCGGTCTCCGCCGGTGCCGCTGGGCAGGTCGTCGTCCTCGTCGAAGTCGTCGCCGTTCGCGTCGGAGTCGAGGACCTCGAAGCACTCGATCACGACTCGGGCGTTCTCCTCGTCCCAGACCAGGCTCATCGTGCCGACCCGGAACTCCTCCTCGATCGGCGTGTCCAGCGGCGCGAGATCCTCCAGATCCGCCGGCGCGATCGCCGGGACGACACTGCCCGTGTCTCCCCCGGCCCGGCGCAGAACCTCGTCCAGAAGCTCGTCGACCCGCTCGGCCAGCGCGGCGACCTGCTGCTTCTCCAACGCGACCGTCGTGGTGCGGGGACGGCTCGAGCCCTGCATCACCCCGCCGGCCTGCAGAAAGAAGGTGCGAGCCCCCGGCTGGCCCACGGTGCCCGCCACGAAGCGCTGCGGCGGGTCGTAGTCGAAGATGCGTCCGGCCATTCTCCGACCTTATCCAGCCCCGCCGCCGACAACGGCGTCGGATGACTGCCGCGTCGCACGTCTGGCGCGTCGTTTCGGCACCAATCGGGCCAGATCGTCCCCGTTGGTGTTCGTGGCCACGACGAACGGCCGCAGATCGGTGTAGCGGATCACCGAGACCGAGCAGGGGTCGACGACGATGCGCTGGAACTCGTCCAGGTGCATGCCGAAGGCGTCCGCGAGCACCGACTTGATCACGTCGCCATGGCTGACCAGGGCCCACAGCGCCTGCGCCCCGTGTTCGGCCGCCACCTGGCGATCGTGCTCGCGAACCGCCGAGACCGCCCGGTGCTGGACGTCGGAGAGCCCCTCGCCCCCGGGGAAGACGGCGGCGCTCGGGTGGGCCTGCACGGTGCGCCACAGCGGTTGCTTGGCCAGCTCGCCCAGCTTCCGGTTGGTCCAGTCGCCGTAGTCGCATTCGAGCAGCCGGTCGTCCAGGACGACGTCGGGACGGGGAATCCGGCGCGGGCCGCCGGCGGCCACCAGGGCGTCGGCGGTCTGCCTGGTCCGCTCCAGCGGACTGGACACGATCCGTCGCAACGGCAACACCTTCAGCCGTTCGCCCAGGGCGGCGGCCTGTCGCTCGCCGCTCTCGTCCAGGGGCACGCCGGGGGTACGTCCGGAGAGGATGCCCGCGGCGTTGGATGCGGTGCGGCCGTGACGGATCAGGAGGACTGTCGGCACACGCCCACTCTAAACTCGCCCCTTTTCGAGCCCCTGCGGCAAGGGCGCGTCGCACCGTCCTTCGCCGGGGACGGGAGCACACTGACCCGCATGATCATCGACGTCGCCACCTACATCGACGGGCATCGTCACGAATGCGAGGACTTTGCCAGCGCCTTGGCCGAACGTCGCCGCGACGCCAGGGGATTCCTGTGGATCGAGCTCAAGGAGCCGACCACGAAGGAGATCAGCCAGGTCGCCTCGGATCTCGGGTTGCATCAGCTGGCCGTCGAGGACGCCGTCGCCGGCCACCAGCGTCCCAAGCTCGATCTCTACGAGTTCGCCACCTTCCTCGTGGTCAAGACGATGCAATACGTCGAGAACACCTCCGACATCGAGACCGGCGAGGTGATGATCTTCCTCGGCGACCGGTTCGTGGTGGTGGTCCGCCGGGGCAGCGGCAGCCCGATGATCAAGGTGCGGCGTGAGCTCGAGGCCGACCCGGAGGTTCTCGCCCGGGGTGCCTCCGTGGTGCTCTACAAGATCGTGGACTCGATCGTCGACACCTACATCGACATCGAGCTCGAACTGCAGCGGGACCTGGACCGGATCGAGGCGGAGGTCTTCTCCGGGAGTCGGCGCTCCGAGCCGATGATCATGTACGCGCTCAAACGCGAGGTGTTGGAGTTCCGCCGGTCCGCGCTGCCGCTGGTCGAGCCCCTGCGCCGCCTGGCGCACCGATCCGTGCCGTACGTGGATCCGGACGCCCAGCTCTTCTTCGCCGACGCCTTCGACCATCTCCTGCAGGTGACCGAGCGGGTGGAGAGCCAGGACCATCTGCTGTCGGAGATCCTCAACGCCCACCTGGCGCAGGTCTCCGTGCAACAGAACACCGACATGCGCAAGATCTCGGCCTGGGTCGCCATCGCCGCCTTCCCCACCCTGGTGGCCGGCATCTACGGGATGAACTTCGACAGCATCCCGGAGTTGCACTGGTCCTTCGGCTACGGCTACTTCTGGGTCCTCATCGTGGTCGTCTCGATCTTTCTCTATCGCGCCTTCAAGCGGGCCGACTGGTTGTAGCGGCGCCGGTCAGATCGGCGTCGTGGGCACGGCCTCGAGGACGCCGGTGAGCAGCAGCGCGACCAGCAGCGCCGCCAGCCCCAGCCGGTAGTAGACGAACGGGCGGAAGCTGTGCGTCGAGATGTAGCGCAGCAGCCAGGCGATCACGGCGTAGCCGACCACGAACGCGATGAGCGTGGCCGCGGCGATCGGACCCCAGGCCGGTGCCACCGGATCGTCGGCGATGTCGAGGAGCTTGAACACTCCGGAGCCCAGAACCGCCGGGATGGCCAGGAGGAAGGAGTACCGGGCGGCAGCCTCGCGCTGGTAGCCCATCGCCAGGCCGGCGGTGATCGTCCCGCCCGAGCGCGACACGCCGGGGATCAGGGCGCACGCCTGGGCCAGCCCGTAGAGGATGCCGTCGCGCCAGGTGAGGTCCTCCAAGGTCTTGCGGTGCGTGGCCACGGTATCGAAGTACCCCATCACCAGGGCGACGCCGGCGAGCATGGCGACCGTGATCCAGAGGTTGCGCAGAGTGGTGTCGATGGCGTCCTGGAACAGCAGACCGAGCACGACGATCGGGATCGACCCGATGATCACCAGCCAGCCCATCCGCGCATCCGGGTCGGAGCGCGGGATCCGGCCCGCCAGGGCCAGGCACCAGTGCTTGACGATCCGGACGATGTCGTGCCGGAAGTACACCAGGACCGCGGTCTCGGTGCCCAGCTGGGTGATCGCGGTGAAGGCCGCGCCGGGGTCCCCGCCGCCGAACAGCTGCCCGGCGATGAACACGTGGGCGCTGGAGGAGATCGGCAGGAATTCGGTGAGGCCCTGCACGAGGCCGAGAACGATGGCTTCAAGCCAACCCATCAGGTGAGCTCCGGGTCTTCTGTCGTGGCGGGATCTGCCGCCGTGGCGGACACGTCTGTCGCGGTCGACGCTGACCTGGTGGGGGTGGATGTGGTGGCGGCGGTTCCGGCGGGCGTGGCGGATGTCGACCCGCTGGACGCGTGCTCGATCGCGGTGGACGTGGTATCCGCCGGGGTCGCACCGGTCCGGCCGGGCCGGCGGGCTGCCGCCTCGGCCAGGGCGGTGAGCACGTGCGGGAGCTCCTCACGCGATCGCGAGAACGGCGACGCGGCAAGGGTGGTGACCCCCGCCTCGGCGTAGCGGGCGAGGCGCGAGGCGATCCGGTCGGCCGGGCCGAGCAGGGCGGTGCGATCGATCAACTCGAACGGGACGGCCTCGGCGGCCTCCCGATGCCGTCCGGCGAGGAAGTGGTCCTGAATCTCGTCCGCCGCCGCGCCGAAGCCGAGCCGGGTGGCGGTGGCGTGGTAGAAGTTGCGCTCCCGGCTGCCCATGCCGCCGATGTACAGGGCGAAGTAGCCGCGGACCAGGTCCGCGGCCCGCTCCGGGTCGTCGTCCACGGCGACCGGCACCGACGTGCACACGTCGAAACCCTCCAGGGTGCGCCCGGCCTTGCGTCGTCCGGCCGTGAGCCTGTCCAGCACGTCGCCACTGGTCTCCGGCGAGAAGAAGATGCCCAGCCAGCCGTCCGCGATCTCACCCGCCAGCTCGAGATTGCGTGGACCGACCGCAGCCAGATAGACGGGCAGCGATTCCTGCACCGGGGCGACCGTCATCCGCAGGGCCTTGCCCGGGCCGTCCGGAAGCGGCAGCTGTAGGTGCCGGCCCGCGTAGGCGACGGGCCGCCTAGCCAGCGCGAGCCGGACGACGTCCACGTACTCTCGCGTGCGAGCCAGCGGGGCGTCGAAACGCACGCCGTGCCAGCCCTCGGAGACCTGCGGACCGCTCACGCCGAGGCCGAGCCGGAAGCGCCCGTCCGACATCCGGTCGAGGGTGGCCGCGGTCATCGCCGTCATGGCCGGGCTGCGGGCCGGCAGCTGGAACACGGCCGAACCGAGTCCGATCCGCCGCGTTCGGGCGGCGAGACCGCCGAGAATCGTGGCCGCATCCGATCCGTAGGCCTCGGCGACCCAGCAGATGTCGAAGCCGAGAGACTCGGCGTGTTCCACGAGGGCGCACTGGTCGGCGAAGTTGTCGCCTGGACTCCAGTACCCCAGGTTCAGACCCAGGCGCATGCCCATCACTGTAACGATCCACCGTGAATGCCGTGTGAAGGTCACGCAAGGAGGTCGGTGAAACCGGCTGGCACGGCGCGACCCTCGGCGGCCGCTTCCGGACCGGAACCCTCGTCCCACGCGTTCTGGAGCTTCCGCTGGCCATGCTTGAGATTCCATGCAACCATCTGAGAAGCACCCCAGCGGATGGAGACAGGATGGCAACCGGAAGTCAGCCCGGAAGCGGGATCGAGAAGACCGAGAAGATCACCGTCAACCTCGGCCTGGTCGATCTCGGGGAGATCGACCTCCTCGTCCAGGAAGGTTTCTACGCCAATCGGACGGATTTCATCCGCGCCGCCGTCCGAGCGCAACTGGCCACCCGGGCCGGAGCGGTCAGCCAGACCGTCGCCCGCAAGACGTTGCAGCTGGGGACGACGCACGTGTCTCGAGCCGAGCTGGAGGCGCTGCGGACCGCCGGCCAGACGATGGAACTGCGGGTTCTGGGGCTGGCCAGCATCGCCGACGACATCTCCCCCGAACTGGCCCTGGCGACCATCACCCACGTCGAGGTGCTCGGCTCCTTCCGCGCCCCCGCCGCCGTCAAAGCGGCCCTGCGCCCGCGTACCGCCTGACCGAACCACCACGCCTGACCGATCCATCGTGCCTGACCGATCCAGCCTGCCCTGACCGATCCACCACACCTACCGAACCACCATGCCTGACCGATCCCTCATCCCCGACCGGATCGTCCACCGCCGAACGAGCACCCCACAGGGAGAAGCCATGACCACCCCAGACCTGTCAGTGATGTCCGAGGCCACCCGTCTGACTCGCGAGGGCAGGCTTCTCGAGGCCACCGCGCTGCTGCAGGGCCGTCCCAGCGAGGGTGTCCGCGTCGCAGCGCCGCCGACCTCGACGCCGATCGACCACCACCACGATCCGAGGCTGCGGGATCTGATCAAGAACCTGCTGCACCGGAGGTCCGACCTGGGTGTCGGATCGCTGGGGCTCGGCCATCGGGCGGTCCCGGATACCGAGCGTCCCTACCGGCTGCACGTGCCCGACACGCTGGCCGGGCCCGCCCCGCTCATCGTCATGCTGCACGGTGGGACGCAGGACGCCGCCGCCTTCGAGGCCGCGACCGGCATGAACGCGCTCGCCGACGAGCACGGCTTCCTCGTGGCGTATCCCGAACAGCTGCCTTCGGCCAATCCGATGAAGTACTGGAACTGGTTCTCGCCCGCCGATCAGCAGCGCGGCCAGGGCGAACCCGCGATCATCGCCGGCATCGTCGCCGACCTCATCGCCGCGCATCCGGTCGATCCCG
>JBDIAG010000301.1:0-5885 GCA_039812305.1 Actinomycetales bacterium
CTCTCGGCCGCGGAGATCGTCCGGTCCGCGGTGGAAGAGGGTGCCGACGTCATCGGCGCCTCCGTGCTCAGCGGCTCGCACCTCGAACTGGCCGAACAGATCATGACCGGCCTACGTGAGGAGGGCGCCGACGAAGCCGTCCAGGTCGTGTTCGGCGGCATCATCCCGATCGGCGACTTCCCGAAGCTGCACGACCTCGGCGTGGTCAAGGTCTTCACTCCGTCCGATTACGATCTGATCGACATCATGGAGGAGATCACCACGCTGCTCGACACCCGTCGGTGATGCCGTCCACGCCGGGTCGCGCCACCGCCGTGGACGCGACGGAGATCGCCCGCAACGCTCTGCGCGGGGGCCGCTACCCGGTGGCCCGGCTGGTGTCCCTGCTCGAGGACACCCGCCCGACCGCCACCCCGGCTCGCGACGAGGCGCTGGTCACGCTGGAGAGCTCGGCCCGGGCGAGGGCGCACCACGGCCAGGTCATCGGGCTGACCGGAAGCCCCGGCTCGGGCAAGTCGTCGCTGCTGTCGGGTCTCGCCGACCGGATGACCACGATCGACCCCGAGATCCGGGTCGCGATCGTGGCCGTCGACCCCTCCAGCCCCACCTCCAAGGGTGCGCTCCTCGGCGACCGCACCCGGATGAGCCCGTCGCCCAACCACTCCCGCATCTTCTTCCGCAGTCAGGCCTCGGCGAACGCCCTCGGCGGTCTCGCCCCGTCGACGTATCACGTCTGCCACGGGCTGTCGCTGCTGTTCGACGTGGTCATCGTCGAGACGGTCGGGGTCGGCCAGAGCGAGGCCGACATCCGACATCTCGCGGACCGGGTGTACCTGGTGCTCGCACCGCTGGGCGGGGACGAGATCCAGTACCTCAAGGCCGGGATCATCGAGATCCCGGACGCCTTCATCGTCAACAAGTGGGACGAGCCCACCGCCTCCAAGACCTTCCACCAGCTGCGCTCCACGCTCTGGCTGGCCCGGCCGGCCGACGGGAACGAGATCCCGATCCACCGCGCCAGCGCCAAGTCGGGGTACGGCCTCGACGATCTGGCCGGGGCCTTCCTGCGGGACGTCCGGGCCGCTCCACCGCGTCGGCCGGCCCGGGCGGAGCACTTCTTCCGGGCCTGGGTGACCGCCGAATGGGGCCGGACCGGCGAGCGTCACCTGACTGGCGAATGCGGTGGGGCTGCGGCCTTCCTCTCCCGCTACCCCGGCTTCAGCGCGGCCCAGGTGGCCTTCGAGGACTCCCTCATCGCGCACCTGCGCCGATGAACGGATCTCCGTCGAGGGGTCGCAACACGCCCGGGAAACCGGCTCTTGACGGCGTGTTGCGACCCTTCGCGATCGGCGCGGAGCGCTGGTGGACTACAGCTCCCGACGTACCTGGCGGGTTGCGGCGACCATGTTGGTCAGCGCCGCCCGGACCTCCGGGTAGCCGCGGGTCTTCAGACCGCAGTCCGGGTTCACCCATAGCCGGTTGGCCGGGAACTCGGTGGTGGCGACGTGCAGGTGACCGGCGATCTCCGCCACCGAGGGCACCCGCGGTGAGTGGATGTCCCACACTCCGGGACCGACCTCGTTCGGGTACTCGGCCCGGGCGAGGTCGGCGACGATCGCCATCTGCGAGCGCGCCGACTCCAGGCTGATGACGTCGGCGTCCATGTCGATGATCGCGGCCAGGACGTCGCCGAACTCCGCGTAGCACATGTGGGTGTGGATCTGCGTCTCGTCCTGTACCCCGCTGGTGGTGAGCCGGAACGCCTCGACCGCCCAGGCCAGATAGGCGGCCCGGTCGGCGTCGCGCAGTGGCAGCGTCTCGCGCAGCGCGGGCTCGTCGACCTGGATCACCCGGATGCCGGCAGCCTCCAGGTCGACCACCTCGTCACGCAGGGCCAGGGCGACCTGCCGGGCGGTGTCGGCGCGCGACTGGTCGTCGCGCACGAACGACCAGGCCAGCATCGTGACCGGGCCGGTGAGCATGCCCTTGACCGGCTTGCTGGTGAGGCTCTGGGCGTAGGTGGCCCACTCGACCGTCATCGGCTCCGGTCGTCGGACGTCCCCGACGATGATCGGCGGACGGACGTACCGCGATCCGTAGGACTGCACCCACCCCTCGGTCGTGGTCAGGAACCCTTCGAACTGCTCGGCGAAGTACTGCACCATGTCGTTGCGCTCCGGCTCGCCATGCACCAGCACGTCGAGCCCGAACTCCTCCTGGGCGGCGATCACGTCACCGATCTCGGCCCGCATCGCGGCGTTGTACTCGTCCGCGGTCAAGGCGCCACGGCGCAACGCGGCCCGTGCCTGCCGCAGCTTCGCGGTCTGCGGGAACGACCCGATCGTCGTCGTGGGCAGCACCGGCAGATCCAGCCGCACCTCTTGAGCCGGGTACCGCAGACCGTACGGGCTGTTCCGGTGCAGATCGTCGTCGGAGACGGCGGCGGCCCGCTGCCGGACGGCCTCCACCCGCACCAACGGCGAGACGGCCCGCGTGGCGAGCCGCTCGGCATTCGCACCGAGCACGTCGCCGATCGCGTCGCGGCCGACGTTCAGGCCACGGGCGAGGACGACGATCTCGTCGAGCTTCTGCCGCGCGAACGCCAGCCACCCGGCGATCTCGGGATCGAGACCGGCTTCGCGGCTGACGTCCAGCGGCACGTGCAGCAACGAGCAGGAGGCCGACACGTCGACCCGGGCGGCCGAGTCCTTCAGCCGCTCGAGAGTGTCCACGGCGGCGGTCAGGTCGGCCGTCCACACGTTGTGCCCATCGATCACCCCCGCGACCAGTCTCTTCTTGCCGAGGCCGCCGGCCTTGACCAGGTCGTCCAGGTTCGCCTGGGCCGGGCCGGTGAAGTCGAGGGCGAGTCCGTCGACGTCGCTGCCGGCCAGCACCGGCAGGGCGGCCCCGATCCGGTCGAAGTAGGTCGCCACGAGCAGCTTGGGACGAGTCGCCTGCGCGGTGAGCGCGGCGTAGGCGCGGGCGACGCCGTCGAGCACCGAGCGCGGCTGGTCCAGTGCCAGCGCCGGCTCGTCCAACTGCACCCAGGCGGCTCCGGCGGCGTGCAATTCGCTCAACAACTGCGCGTACAGCGGCACGATCCGATCGAGCAGGGAGAACGGCTCGAAATCCGCCGGGGCCTGCGGGGCCGCCTTGGCCAGCAGCAGGAAGGTGACCGGCCCGACCAGCACCGGGCGGGTGACGACTCCGGCGTCTCTGGCCTCGATGAACTCGCTCACCGGCTTGTCGGCGTCCAGGCTGAACCAGGTGTCCGGGCCGAGCTCGGGAACCAGGTAGTGGTAGTTGGTGTCGAACCACTTCGTCATCTCCAGCGGTGGGACCGCCGCGGTGCCGCGGGCCATCGCGAAGTACCGGTCGAGCTTGTCCTTCGCAGTCACCGGGCCGGACTCCGGCGTGCCAGCCGCACGATGCCGGGGTGGGATGGCGCCGAGCATGACCACGGTGTCCAGCACGTGGTCGTAGAGGGAGAAGTCGTTGCTCGGGATCTCCTCGATGCCGGCCTCGCGCAACGTCTCGAGACGCTCGTGCCGCAACGTCCGGGCCGTCTCCAGCAGTTCCTCGGCGCTGACCTTGCCGGCCCAATAGGCCTCGGTCGCCTTCTTCAGCTCCCGGTTGCGGCCCTGGCGAGGGTATCCGTACACGGTCGCTCGACTTGCGTCGCCGTTGCGATGGTCGATGGTGCTACTCATGGGCTCTCCTTCGCGAGTCCACACGACTCCGCGAGAGGGCACGGCAGGCACCGGGCCGAGGTTCGGCGGATCCGGGATGGATCCGACTCGAACACACGGTCTCGACGGCCAGGCCCTCCCACGAGGCCACAAACCAGGACGCTCCCGCGGTCGCGGGCGCGCACAGCGGGCAGGTCTTCGGACTCATGGGCCTTCCGGTCGGGCGACCGGGCTCCTACTGGCCGTCGCTTCCCGGATCCGGCTCGGCCTGACTCGGCCGGGTGGACCCAGTGCTCTCCCGCCACATTCCCTGGGTGGCTTCGGACGGAGGTCGTTCCCACTTACCGCTGCGGGGCAGTCCCGGATTCCCACCGGGTTCCCTCTTTCGTCGTCCGCGGCCGCTCCACCCCCGGACGACGTGTCAGACGCACCGCCCGGCCAGAACAGCAACGGTTGAACCAGCTGCGCGAGACAGCCTAGTGCTGCAGTTCCACAATGCCGCGGTGGCGTCCACCACAGCTGTGGCTGCCGGGCGGGGCCGGCCAGCGTGAACCGCGGTGACCGCGTCCGTCCGCGTCCGACCGCGACGAATGGCAACGCTCGATCCCCGAGGGTTGCGTTCCGGGCGGCGTTTCGCGACCAAGGGGCACCCAACGCGACCTTTCGGCGATTCGCGGGCAGGCCCGACACGCCCACAACATCTTGGGTACTTGCACCGATGTGATTCGCGTATATAGTGATCGACGCAGCTGGTTCGGCGTCCCCGCCAGGGACGTCGTCGCAAGAGGGAACCCGGTGAAAATCCGGGACTGCCCCCGCAGCGGTAAGTGGGAACGACCTCCGTCACACAGCACTGGGACACCCCCGGGAAGCGACGGACAGTAGGCCTGAGCGTGACCGCCCACGAGTCCGAAGACCTGCCAGCGCCTCGCCACCATCGGCGGGGATCCGCGACCTCGAGGGGACGGTCAGGGATCGAGCCGGCCGCTTCGTCGTGCCCTCATTCCTATCGCCCTTCCCGCCGTGGACGCATCGCAACGTCCATCTCACGAGGGGTGAATTCCGGGCATGAACTCGCACGCGCTCACAGTCATCAAGCGGGACGGAACCCGCGCCGCCTACGACGGATACGAGATCGCCCGGTCCATCGAGGAGGCCGCCGCCGGCCTGCAGGACGAGGTCATCCGGGCCGCGCAGCTCCGTTCGGAACTCGAGATCACCCTCTTCGACGGCATCACCAGCGAGCAGCTGGACGAGGCCGTCATCCAGGTCGCCCTGCAGAACGTCAAGGACGACGCCGCCTACGACACGATCGCGGCCCGGCTGCTCGTCAAGAGCCTGTACAAGGCGATCTTCGGTGAGGGCGTCACCCGCGAGCAGGCCTACGCGCTACACGCGACGGCGTTCGCCGACTATGTCCGGCGCGGCGTCGACGTCGGCGTTCTGGACCCCCGGCTGGGCGAGCTGTTCGACCTGGAACGCCTCGGGGCCGCGCTCGACCCCAGCCGCGACGACCTGCTGCGGTACATCGGTGTGCAGACCATGCGCACCCGCTACATGATCTCCGCGCCGGACGGCCGGCCGATGGAGATGCCGCAGTTCTTCTGGATGCGGGTCGCGATGGGCCTGGCCCTCACCGAGGACGACCCCGACACGGCCGCGGAACGCTTCTACGACAAGATGTCTCGGCTCGAGTACCTCGCCGCCGGCTCCACCCTGGTGAACGCGGGCACGCCGTACAGCCAGCTCTCCAACTGCTTCGTGATGCAGATGGAGGACGAGATCGAGCACATCGCGAAGTCGGTGCGCGACGTGATGTGGCTGACCAAGGGAACCGGTGGCATCGGCCTGTCGGTGACCAAGCTGCGGGCCGAGGGCTCGCCGATCCGCTCCAACAACACCACGTCCACCGGCCCGATCCCCTTCATGCACACCATCGACTCGACCCTGCGCGCGGTCTCCCGCGGCGGCAAGAAGTTCGGCGCGCTGTGCTTCTACATGGAGAACTGGCACCTCGACTTCCCGGCCTTCCTCGACCTGCGGCAGAACTCCGGCGACCCCTACCGGCGCACCCGGACCGCCAACACCGCGGTGTGGATCAGCGACGAGTTCATGAAGCGGGTCGAGGCCGACCAGCCCTGGTACCTGTTCGACCCGCTGGAGGTGCCGGACCTCGTCGAGCTGACCGGCCAGGCC
>JBDIAG010000302.1:0-5869 GCA_039812305.1 Actinomycetales bacterium
TCGGTCGACGTGATCGAGCAGATGGGCCTGTTGACGAAGGTACGTGAGCAGCAGACCCAGATCACGACGCTCTCGGTGGTGAGAAAGCCGGGTCTGAGAACGATCGATCTGGGAATCGGGACCCTCCGCCAACGTCGTCGGAATCGCGATCTGGAGATCGTTCGGGACGACCTCGCCCGCATCCTCTACGACGCGACGCGCAACGACACGGAGTATCTCTTCGGCGACTCCGTCAAAGCCATCGAGCAGGATGCGGGCGAAGTCCGCGTCAGCTTCGAGCACGGGCCACCGCGAACCTTCGACGCGGTCATCGGCGCCGACGGACAGCACTCGACGACCCGGGCACTGGTGTTCGGCGAGGAGTCCGCGTTCAGCCGGCCGATGGGTGCCTATGTCGCCATCTTCACCGTCGACAACGACCTGGAACTGCACGATCGATCGGTCATCTACAACCGTCCAGGCCTGGGCGCGGCCGTGTACACGATGGCGGGCAACCAGCGGTGCAAGGCGATTCTGCTCTTCCGCAGCGCGCCCCTCGGCCTGGGCCGGGACGAGGCGGCACAACGCGCGTACCTGCGCGAGCGCTTCGGCGCCATGGGCTGGCAGGTGCCGTGGATCCTGCGACAGATGGAGACGACGGACGACTTCTACTTCGACGACGTCGCCCAGGTACGGATGCCCCGATGGTCGCGCGGACGGGTCGGGCTCGCCGGTGACGCCGCCTACGCCCCGTCCCTGCTCTCTGGGCAGGGAACCACGCTGGCCATCGTCGGCGCGCGCGTGCTCGCCCGTCAGCTGAGTCAGGCGCCGCCGGCCAAGGCGCTCGAAAACGCAGAAAGAACCCTCCGGCCCTTCGTCGAGAAGAACCAGAAGGTCGCCAGCGGCGGGATCAGCCTTCTCGTACCGGCGACCCGCGCGGGCATCGCCGCCCGCAACCTGGCCGTGCGCGCGGCCCCACTGTTCATGCGACTCGGATCCGGTTTCGCCGGTCAGCTCGAGCAGAGCTCCAACGCGATCGAGCTCCCCCGCCCGGACGAATTGAAAGGTCCCCACTGACCGACCTTTCCGCGTGGGTCAGCCGCGGTCGACCCGAGAAGTCGACCGGTCCGTTAGCGTGGCCGGGTGAGTCCGAAGTCGGAGACGTTCCTCGAGATCGACGGCCACGACGTGCGGGTGTCGAATCCCGGAAAGGTCGTGTTCCCAGAGCCCGGTCTCACCAAGCTCGACCTGGTCCGCTATTACGTCGCCGTGGCGCCGGGAGCGCTGCGTGGCGCGGGTGGCCGCCCGATGGTGCTCAAGCGCTTTCCGAAAGGCATCGACGCGGAACCGTTCTTCCAGAAGCGGGTGCCCGAGAACCATCCGGACTACATCGACACCGCGACCCTGCACTACGCCTCCGGACGATCGGCGGTCGAGGCGGTCGTCCGCGATGCCGCCGGTCTCGCGTGGGTCGTGAATCTCGGCTGCATCGACCTCAATCCGCACCCGGTGCGCGCCGGCGACCTCGACCACCCGGACGAACTGCGCATCGATCTCGACCCGATGCCCGGTGTGGACTGGTCGCAGCTCGTCGACGTCGCCTTCGTGGCCCGGGAGGTGCTCGACGACGTCGGTCTGATCGGGTGGCCGAAGACCAGCGGCTCCCGCGGAATCCACGTCAACATCCGCATCGCGCCGCAGTGGGACTACCGCGCCGTCCGGCTGGCCGCCGAGACGCTCGCGCGCGAGGTCGAGAACCGTGCGCCCGGTCTTGCGACCGCCCGCTGGTGGAAGGAGGAGCGCGGCGAGAGCGTCTTCGTCGACTTCAATCAGAACGCCAAGGACCGGACGGTGGCATCCGCCTACTCGATCCGTCCTCTTCCGGACGCACGTGTGTCGACACCGCTGTCCTGGGGCGAGCTGCGATCCCGGCGGCCCGAGGAGTTCACCGTGCCGACGATGCTGGAGCGGTTCGCCGCGATCGGCGATCCGCACGAGGGCATCGACGACAGCCCGGGTTCCCTCGACGGGTTGCTCACGCTGGCCGAGCAGCTGGGCCCGGCGGAGAAGCCCCCGCGCCGCTCCTCCGCGGACGGCCGCCGGCAGTCGCTCATGCCGCTCATCGAGATCGCCCGGACGAAGACCAAACCCGAGGCCCTCGCCGCCCTCGAGGAATGGAAAGCCGGACATCCCGCCGTCGCCGCCCAGCTGCATCCCGCCGACGTCCTCCTGGACGGCATGCGCGGCTCCAGTTCCCTCTGGTACCGAGTGCGGGTGAACCTCCAGCACATCCCCGAAGCCGAGCGCCCGGGTCAGGAGCCCCTCATCGCCACCTACGACCCCTGGGCCGGCAAGACCTGGCCCGGCTCCGACGCCTGAACAACCGCGGCCCGCGCCAGATCAGTCGAGAGGTCACAACACGCCGTCAGATCCACGGTTTCCAGGCGTGTCACGACCCCTCGACGGGCTGCGAGGGGGCAGAAACTAGCTCGAGCTGGCGTCGAGGATGTCGATGACGAAGATCAGCGCGTCCGGCTTCGTCACGCCCTCGGTGGACGGGCTGGCCGATTCGGACGGGCTCTCGGTCTCGCTCGGCTGTGCCCCGACGCCATCCGGTTGCGGGACGACGACGAGCAGCTGCGAGCCGACCGGACGGTCCTTCAGGGCCGCTTCCAGACCGGGCAGCAGTTGCCCTGAGCCCAGACTCAACGGCGCGGTCGCGCCCTTCTCCCAGGACGACTCCATCACCTTCCCGGTCGACCACACCACGACCGTGTAGTTGACCGTGGCGGTCTGCCCCTCGGCCAGCTTGGCGCCGGTGCCCTGGATCAGCGGACTGATGACCAGCTCCGAGGGCGGCGGCCCCTTCGGCACGGTGACCGTGGGAACGCCCTTGTCGTCCAGGGTGACGGTCGGGTTGCCCGGCGTGGGCTCCACCGGCGTGCCCTCGGCGCGGCTGAGCACCTGGCGGGTGCCCTTCACGTCGATGACGAACAGCAGCGTGTCCGTCCCCTTGATGTCCGCCCCGGCCGAGCCCTGCTCGCCATAGCCGTCCTCGGGCGGAATGCCCACGAGCACGCGCGAGCCGACCTTTGCGCCCTCCAGGCCGGTGACGAAGCCCTTGATCAGCTGGCCTTCGGCCAGGGTGAACTCGGTGGGCGTGCCCCGGTCGAAGGACGAGTCGAACTCCTTGCCGGTGGTGCCGTTGATGCCGACGTAGTTGACGCTGACCTTGTCACCGACCTTGACCGTCTCGCCGTCACCCTCGGTGAGGAACGTGCGCTCAGTCTTGGCCAGGGTGAACGGCTGGTCGAACTCCACCGTCGGTTTCTTGTCAGCGGCACCGGTGACCTTGACATCGGAGAGCTTTCCGGAGTCGGAGCCGCTCTTGCCACAGCCGACGAGCGTCAGGGTGAGCAACAGCAGGCAGGCGATCAGTCTGCGCACGAAAGTCCTTTTCTCATGGGGCAACCGGGCAACCTTAACCCGCCCACCTGAACGTGACGCTCACATGCTGGCGATCAGGCGCTCGACCCGCTCGTCCACATTGACGAACGGGTCCTTGCAGAGCACCGTTCGCTGAGCCTGGTCGTTGAGCTTGAGATGTACCCAGTCGACGGTGAAGTCGCGGTGTTTCGCCTGCGCGTTGCGCACGAAATCCCCGCGCAGCTTCGCCCGCGTCGTCTGCGGCGGCGTGACCGTCGCGGCGAGGATCTCGATGTCCGAACTGACCCGCTCCACCAGCCCGCGGGCGGCGAGCAGGTTGTACAGACCGCGCGAGCGCGAGATGTCGTGGTAGGCGAGATCGAGCCGGGCGATCCGCGGGCTGCTCAGGCTGAGCTCGTGTTTGGCCATGTACCGCTGGATCAGCTGATACTTGATCGCCCAGTCGAGCTCGCGCTCGACCAGGGACGGATCCTGCGCCTTCACCGCCTGCAATCCGCGCGCCCACAGATCGAGGACGCGCTTGGTGGTCGGCGTGTGCGTGCCTTCCGCGTCCAGGAACTCGGTCGCGCGCTCCAGGTACGCCTCCTGGATCTCCAGCGCCGACATCGTCCGCCCGTTGGCCAGCCGCACCCGCGCCTTGCCGCCGAGGTCGTGGCTGATCTCGCGAATCGCGCGGATCGGGTTCTCCAGGGCGAGGTTGCGCATCCCGTAGCCGGACTCGATCATCCGCAACACGATGTCGACGGCCCCGACCTTGAGCATCGTCGTGGTCTCGGACATGTTCGAATCGCCCACGATGACGTGCAGCCGGCGGTAGCGCTCGGAGTCCGCGTGCGGCTCGTCCCGGGTGTTGATGATCGGCCGCGACCGCGTCGTGGCCGAGGACACTCCCTCCCAGATGTGGTCCGCCCGCTGCGAGAACGTGTACATCGGCCCACGCGGCGTGGTGAGCACCTTGCCGGAGCCGACCAGGATCTGGCGGGTCACCAGATGCGGGATGAGCACGTCGGCGATCTCGGCGAACTCGCCGGAACGCCCGACCAGGTAGTTCTCATGGCATCCGTAGGAGTTGCCGGCCGAGTCGGTGTTGTTCTTGAACAGGTAGACCTGTCCTTCGACCCCCTCCTCCGCCAGCCGCCGCTCGGCCTCGACGATCAGACCTTCCAGGACGCGTTCGCCGGCGCGGTCGTGGATCACCAGCTGACGGATGTCGTCGCACTCCGGAGTGGCGTACTCCGGGTGCGAGCCGACGTCCAGATAGAGCCGGGCGCCGTTGCGCAGGAAGACGTTCGACGATCGTCCCCATGAGACGACCTTGCGGAAGAGGTAGCGGGCCACCTCGTCCGCGGAGAGCTTGCGCTGGCCGTCGGCGACGCAGGTCACCCCGAACTCGGTCTCGATCCCGAAGATCCGTCTATCCATGACCCGCCTCCCGTGGTGTGGCGCCTGATTCCAGCCTATGGCCCCGCGGGCGCGAGGTCAGCCGGACGGTCTCAGCAGACGGGTGAGGACGATGGCGCGACGACCGCCGTCCACCTCGATCGCGCCGCTGTCGCGGAAGCCATAACGCCGGTAGATGGCGAGATCCTCCGACGACGCGCCCTCCGCGACGAGTTCGAGCCGGCTGGCACGACGACGTTCGGCCTCCTCCAGCACGCCCTCCAGCAGGGCCGAGCCGAGCCCACGGTTGCGCAGGTCGGGTGCCACGGTCAGTCGACCGAGCCGCAGCCCTCCGGAATCTGCCTCGATCCGGATCGCGCCGACCAGCCGACCGCGGTGCCCCCACTCCCCCTCTTCGGTCGTGACGGCGACCAGCACCTCGTGCTCGGCCGCCTCGATCGCCTCCTCGACGTCGGACAGCGTGTCCCGCAGCGGGGAGAGTCTGGGCTGCGCCTCCGCGAAGGCGGCTCGCTGCAGGGTGAGCAGCTCCCCCGCGTCGTTGTGTCTGGCGATTCGGATCCGGTGTGGCACCGGTGAGGACATTTCAGCCTCTCCAGGAGGGACGGTGTGGAACGTAGCCGTTGCGTGTGACGGTCCGTGCGTATCGGGCACGGCGGAGGAGCGAAGGGGTGGCGCGGCCACGTCCAGTCGACGACAACGCCACTCCGCGCGTACCCCGGCACCGCGCGATAAGCCGCATCTCACCCCAGATCTCTAGGCTCCGGCCCGTCGGGATCGTCAACGGCGGCTGCCGGCGTGGGGTTCCCGTTGCCACCCGTCAGGGTGTCGTGCGGCCCCGGGCGGCTGTCGTCGGTGGCCGGCAGGTCCGCCAGCGGGTTGTCGGCCGCGAGCAGTTGCTCCAGCAGCGCTCCGACGACCCGGTGGAACTTGCGTCGCGGACGCTGCCGGTCGAGGACGGCGACCTCCAGTTGGGTCGGGTCGATCGCCCGGTTCGAGCCGTCGGCCTCGCGCCCGAGAGCCGGGACGACGAGGGCCAGCACCT
>JBDIAG010000303.1:0-5853 GCA_039812305.1 Actinomycetales bacterium
AGAACACGCCGACCGTGCGCAGGCCGACCGACAGGTCCGAACGCACCTTCGCCCAGTCGTCCGCGCCGGCGTTCTTGGACATCCGGGTGAACAGGACGGTGGCCAGCGACACGGCGACCAGGGAGTGCGGCAGCATGAAGAGCAGCAGCGCGGTGGTGTAGGTGGCCGAACCCGGTGTACTCGCGGCCTGCGGCGTGCCCTGGGCCAGCTGCGAGGCGTGGTTGGCGACGTTGGTGATGACGATCAGGCCGACCTGGCCCACGAGCACGGCCGCGAACGTCCACATGGCGACCTGGCTGGCACTGCGCAGCCCGACGCCGCGGATGCCCCACACCGGGCGGTACCGGAAACCCATCCGGTGCAGCGGCCAGAACAGCACGACGGCCTGCACGGCCACACCCAGCGTCGCGAAGCCGCCGACCAGCGCGATCTTGCCGGCGTCCCAGCTCTCCAGGGTATGGGGGTGGGCGTTGGCCGTCCCGTAGATGGCGATGAAGACGCCCAGCCCGAAGATCGAGACGACGTTGTTGAGGGCCGGCGACCACATGTAGGCCCCGAAGCGGTGCTCCGCGTTGAGCACTTGACCGAGCACCGTGTACAGCCCGTAGAAGAAGACCTGTGGGATGCACCAGTAGGCGAAGCCGATCCCGATCGCCCGCCAGCCCGGGCTGACGCTGGCCGAGTACATCGTCACCAGCCAGGGGGAGGCCAAGGTGAGGAGCACGGTCACGACGAGCAGGACGGTCACCGACAGGGTCACCAGCCGGTTGACGTACTCCCGGCCGCCGTCGTCCTCGCGGCGGGTGGCCTTGACGATCTGCGGCACCAGTACGGCGTTCAGCACGCCGCCGGCCAGCAGCATGTAGAGGATGTTCGGGATCTTGTTCGCGGTGTCGAACATGTTGCCGGCCATCGTGGTGATGCCGAGCGCCGCCACCAGCACGAGCGAGCGCGCCAGGCCGAGGATCCGGGAGACAGCGGTACCCGCCGCCATCATCGCGCTGCTGCGGAAGAGACTCATCGCTGTGCTCCTGGCCCGTTCTCGGGGACGCCGCCGGCGTCGCTGGTGTCCCGGCTGTCGTCCCGGCGCAGGGGATCCCGCCCGGCGCGGGCGATCCGGGTGCCGCGCCGGATCGAGCGGACCAGCCCGATCGCGACCAGCAGGGCCGCGATCACGCCGATCGCGGTCGTGCCGACCGACTCCCAGTCCGCGCGCACCTGCACCTGGGTGACGATCGGATCGCCGAGCTGTACCCCGCTAGGTGTCAGCAGGCTGATCCGCACCGACGTGTCGCCGTTGCCGTTGCCGCGGACGGGCACGTAGCCGACGGCCCGGCTGTGCGCCGGCACGGTCACGTCCACCTGCTTGGTCACCACCAGTCGATTGGACGTCGGGCGCACGTGCAGCCGCACCTGGACGATGTTGTCGGTGTCGTTGCGGACCGTCACCGGCAGGCGGACGTTCCGGGAGACCTGGGTGACGGTGCTGCCGGGCACCACGTGGATGCCGTTGCGGATCGCCGTGCTGATCTGGCTGTAGGCGTTGCGGGCCGCCAGCCAGCCGGCCTCGTCGCCGCGGAACCGGACCGAGACCAGCGCCGCGCCGCCCCGCCGCGCGTCGGACTGCGCCACCGCCGGCTCGGACAGGGAGGTGAGCAGCCCAGCGGTGTCGTGCAGCTGTGCGGCGACGCTCTGCACGCCCTCGCTGGACAGGGCCTGCCGGCGCTGCGTGGCGGTCAGCCGCGGCGTGGCCCGGTCGGTCTGCGCGGTGGTGGCGAGCAGGTCGGCCAGCGAGGAACTGGTCGTCCACCGGCCCGCGGTGAGGGCCTGCACCGCCTGGCGGCCGGCTGAGGACGGCGTCCACTCTCGCGGAGCGGTCACCAGGACGTGCCGGACCCGGCCGGGCGCCTCCCTCGCCAGCGCCGCCGTGTCGGCGCGCACCCGCTGGACGGCGTTGGCGCCGCCGGAGGCACCGTCCTCGCCGGTGGCGGCGAGCGCCGAGGACAGGTTGTCGTCGGCGGTGAGGGTGGGCAGCTCGCGGCCGTTGCGGGTGAGGCTGGAGCGGGCGTCCGGAGTCGTGCGCTGGTTGCGGGAGAGCGGCTGGACGCCTTCGTCCAGGACGACGCCGGCTGTGCGGCCGAGACCGGTGTAGGCGTCGACGGTGGCCAGATCGGCCAATCCGCCGGCGGGGATGGCGAGATCGCGGCGGACGTGGATCTCCGCGTCGCTGAAGGCGTCGGACGCGAGCTGGTCGGCCAGCTCGGCCAGTTCGGGACGGTCGGCCAGGGTGCTGGCGAGAATGTCGGGGTCGCCGTAGCCGAGGCCGACGAACTCGCGGCGCTGTGTCGCCGCCCGTACCTGGGCTCGCCAGTTCTGCAGCGCCTCGTCCTCGGCGGCTGGAACGTCGCCTTCGGGCACCACGGTGAGAACGGACGGATCCAGGGCCATCGCCACGCCCGGGCGCGAACTCAACGACAGCAGCTCGCCCAGACGCCCACCGGGGGCGGTCTCGGCCAGCTGGTCGCGTGTCGCCAGACCGGTCGTCGGGTCGAGCCGGTCCGAGGTCATCGGCACGATGACGGTCACCTGGGGCGGCTCGGCGAGGTCCATCCCGGGGTTCCAGACCAGGAAGCTGCGGGTGATGGCCTCGCGCTTGTCGATCGTGTTGTCGACCAGCACGAGCGCTATCGCCCGTGGTCCCCACGCCTCTTGCGACGGCGCCAGGCCGAGGGGGTCGGCGGGCACCTCGAGATCGAGCCGACGGCTCTGCCCGGCGGGGATCGGTTCGGTCAGTCTCACCCGGGTGACCTCGGCACCGACGCTGCCCTCCAGTGACTCGCCACCCCACTCCTCGATCGCCGAGCGGCTGCTGAGCAGTCGGGGTTGCATCGTGAGCAGCACGGAGTATCCGGCGGGAACCTCGTGCGATCCGGCGACGACCGTCGCCTTGACAGTGGCGGTCGTGCCCGGTTGGAGGTATTCGGGTGCCGCGTCCAGCCGGACCCAGGGCCGCACCTCGTCGGTCTCGGAGCTGCTGGCGCCGTCCGGGGCCTCGTCCGGCGCGGTCGTGCTGGCCGCGGTCACCACGGTCTGCGGGCGCAGACTCGCGATGGCGAAGGGGGCGATCAGGCACAGCAGGCACGCGAGGTACGCCGGGATGGTGACCGAGAGTGGACGACGGGCCCGGTGGCCGCGTCGTCCGGCCGGCTGGCTGGAGCGCCCGGTCAACACGCCGGATCCGCCAGCTGCTCCTCGGCAACGCGGGCGATCCGCCGCTCGTTGACGAAGGAGAGCCGGGCGTCGAGTTCGGCGAGGTTCACCCACGCGACGTCCACGGCCTCGCAGTCGGGATCGCCCTCGACGGTGAGGTGCCCGCCGGTCGCCTCCATCAGGTAGTGGTGCACCGTCTTGTGCACGCGGCGGCCGTCGATCGAGAACCAGTAGTCGATGCTGCCGAGGGTGGACACGACGCGCCCGGTGATGCCGGTCTCCTCGGCCACCTCGCGGATCGCCGCCTCCTCGGGCGTCTCGTCGTTCTCGAGATGTCCCTTGGGCAGGCACCACTCCAGCCGGCCCGCCCGGTTCAGGCGGGCGATCACCGCGACCCTCGGCTGGTCGGCGGTGATGTCCACGACGACCCCCCCGGCCGAGACCCCTTCGACCGTGTGCCGAAAGTTCGCGAGCCGGTGAACGACCGACTCGGGGAGGGGGTGCGGCACCGGCCGACGTCCCGGGCGGGCACCGGGTGGCGGGTGGGCGGACATGAGGAAACTTTACGGGCGTGTCCAGTCAACTGCCCAAGCGCAGGGCTCGCAGCGCGTGTCCGGGGCCGGTCGTGGCGGGCCAACAAGAACGGAAACATAGGCTGAAAGGTGCTATTCGACCTCGGTCTGGGCTTCGGGCTGACGGGCCCACCACGCCGTGAGTTCGGCTTCGGCAGCGTCCGGCCCGAGTGGGCCGCGTTCCATCCGCAGCTCCAGCAGGTACTTGTAGGCGCGGCCGACGACTCGTCCCGGCTTGATCCCGAGGATCGCCATGATCTGGGTGCCGTCCAGATCCGGGCGGATCGAGGCCAGCTCCTCCTGGTCCTTCAGCTCGGCGATGCGCCGCTCCAGATCGTCGTAGGCGGCGGCGAGCCGATCCGCCTTGCGCCGGTTGCGAGTCGTGCAGTCCGCGCGAGTCAGCAGGTGCAGCCGGGTGAGCAGCGGGCCGGCGTCGGTGACGTATCGGCGGACCGCGGCGTCCGTCCAGCCGCCCGAACCCGGCCGGGCGTCGGAGTAGCCGTGGAAGCGCAGGTGCAGCTCGACCAGCCGGGCGACGGCCTGGGTGGTGTCCTTGTCGAACCGCAGGGCCTTCATCCGCTTCACCGTCAGCTTGGCGCCGACCACCTCGTGATGGTGGAAGGAGACACCGCCGCCGGGTTCGAATCGCCGGGTGGCCGGCTTGCCGATGTCGTGCAGCAGCGCGGCCAGACGGAGGATCAGATCCGGGGTCGGCGTGCCTTCGGCGGCCAGCCTGGGTTCGAGGTCGATGGCCTGCTCGAGCACGGTCAGCGTGTGCTCGTAGACATCCTTGTGCCGGCGATGCTCGTCCACGGTCTGCTTCAGTGCGGTGAGCTCGGGGAGCACCTGATCGGCCAGTCCGGTCTCGACGAGGATCCGGAGGCCCTCGCGCGGATGCCCGCCGAGGATGAGCTTGCTCAGTTCCACCCGGATGCGCTCGGCGCTGACGATCTCCAGCCGCCCGGCCAGATCGCGCATCGCCGCCCGGGTGCCGGGTTCGACGTCGAAACCGAGCTGTGAGACGAAGCGGGCGACTCGCATCATCCGGAGAGGATCGTCCCCGAACGAGACGCGGGGCTCGATCGGTGTGCGCAACAGCCCGCCGGCCAGATCGGCCAGCCCGTCGAAGGGGTCGACGAAGGTCAGCGACGGCAGCCGCACGGCCATCGCGTTGACGGTGAGATCCCGGCGTGCCAGGTCGCCGTCGAGAGTGTCGCCGAAGGCCACCACCGGCTTGCGAGTCGCGCCGTCGTAGGCGTCGCTGCGGTATGTGGTGATCTCGATCGTGTAGGGGCCCTTGCGGCACCCGATCGTGCCGAACTCCTTGCCGATCTCCCAGTGGGTGTCCGCCCAGCCCTTCACCAGCGCGAGGGTGTCGTCCGGACGGGCGTCGGTGGTCAGGTCGAGATCGATGCTGCCCTTGTCGTCGGCCGCCAGGCGGCCCAGCATGGCGTCCCGCACCGGGCCGCCGACCAGCGCCAGCTCGTGCCCGGCGGCCTCGAACCGTGCGGCCAGAGGCTCGAGAACGGGCGCGTAACTGAGCAGGGTGCGCGCGGCGCGCTGCTGCAGGGTGGAGATAGACACGAGGATCCAGGGTGCCAGATTCTCCGACGAGCTCCGGCACGAGTTGTGCGGATGGCCACCCGGTGGCCGACCGTCCGGGTCAGGCGTCCGGGTACCCGGTGGGGTTGCCGGAACGCCAGCGCCATTCGTCGGCGCACATCTGGGCGATGTCCCGCTCGGCCCGCCAGCCCAGCTCCTTCTGGGCGCGCGTCGGGTCGGCGTAGGAGACCGCGATGTCGCCGGGGCGGCGGTCGACGATCTGTCGGGGGATCTCCCGTCCGCTGGCCTGCTCGAAGGCGGTGACGAGCTCGAGCACGCTGGTGGCGTTGCCGGTGCCGAGGTTCCAGGCGCGGACCTGGTCCCCCTCCTCGGCCAGGGCCCGCAGCGCCGCGACGTGTCCGTCGGCCAGATCGACGACGTGGATGTAGTCGCGCACGCCGGTGCCGTCCGGTGTGGGGTAGTCGTCGCCGAAGACGCTGACCTTCTCGCGGATCCCGACCGCGACCTG
>JBDIAG010000304.1:0-5842 GCA_039812305.1 Actinomycetales bacterium
GGGCCCCTGGAACGTCTTGGTGTAGGCGACCGGAATTCGCATGTCCTCCAGGCGGAGCGCCTTCAGCGGCTTGAACCCGAAGACGTTGCCGATGATCGACGACGTCAGGTTCGCGATCGAGCCCTCCTCGAAGAGGTCGAGGTCGTAGGCGATGTAGGTGAAGTACTCACCGGGACGCCCGGGCACCTCCTCCACCCGGTAGGCCTTGGCCTGGTAGTGCGTGTTCGCGGTGAGCCGGTCGGTCCACACCACCGTCCAGGTCGCGGTCGACGATTCGCCGGCCACCGCGGCCGCCGCCTCGATCGGGTCGACGCCCTCCTGCGGCGCGACCCGGAAGACGGCGAGCACGTCGGTCTCCTTGGGGACGTAGTCGGCGTTCCAGTACCCCATGCCGGCGTAACTCTGGACTCCGGGATCCCAACGCTCCTTGGTTCCCACACCGTCGTTGCCCATGTCCGGGTCTCCTTCCGGTCGATTGCTCGAACGTCTCCAGTCTGGTGTGGCGATAGATCTGTGACAATTGAAACTTTCCTGCATGATCGTGAACCGATCATTGAAGTATCCTGAGCGCTGTGGAACTCCCGGTGTCGGCCACCTGGGCCAGGTTGCAGACCTTCCTGTCGGTCTACGAGACCGGCAGCGTCCGGGCTGCGGCGCAGGCGCTGCAGGTCACTCCGCCGGCTGTCTCGGCATCCCTGTCCGCACTCGAATCGGCTTTTGAGACAACTCTGTTCGTCAAGGACGGCCGCGGCATCGTGCCGTCGGAATCAGCGGACATCCTGGCCGGCTACGTCCGCCGGCTGCTCGGGCTGCTGGCCGAGGCGTCCGGCGCCGTGCACGATGCCGAGCGGGGCTGCGTCCGGATCGGCGCGGTGGCGACCGCGAGCGAGTACGTGCTGCCGCCGCTGATCGCCTCCTTCGCCGAGGGGCATCCCCGGGTGGAATTCTCGCTGACCGTCCTGCCGCGGGACGAGCTGTTCGCGCTGGCCGCCGATCACGCCGTCGACGTCGTGCTCGCCGGGCGGCCGCCGCGTGGGTCGGGTCTGGTCACCCGCGCCACCCGGGCGAATCGACTGGTGGTCGTCGGGCGTCCCGGCGGGCGGACGGATCCACTCACCGCCAGGTGGCTCCTGACCGGTCTCGGCTCGGGCACCCGGGGCACGGCGCTCTCGCTGCTCACCCGGCTGCAGGCATCGCCGCCGCTGCTCACCCTCGGTACCGTCGGTGCCGTGGTGGCGGCGGCCCGGCACGGGCTCGGCGTGACCCTGGTGCACGAGGCCGCGGTGCGAGAGCAGCTGGAGACCGGCGACCTGACCATCCTCGGGGTGCCCGGGACGCCGCTGTCCAGACCGTGGCACCTGTGCACGACCACCGAGCCGGCCGCGGCGACCCGGCTGTTCCTCGACCACCTCTGCGACCCGGAGAAGGTGGGGCCGGCCGCGTTTCGCACCAGGTCTCGTCCGCCCGGGTGAGGGGAACCGACGCACCCTAGAGCGGCAACTCGACGAGCATCGAGGTGCCCCGGCCGGGGATCGATTCGATCCGCAGGGACGCCTCGATCAGGGCGCACCGCTCGGCGATCGAGCTCAGCCCGAAGTGCTGCGTGCCGGCGGCGTCGGTGGCCCGTTCGGCGTGGCGTTCGGCCGGATCGAAGCCCTTGCCGTCGTCCGCGCAGCCGAGCACGAGGGAGTCGCCGACACGCCGCAGCGAGACCACGATCCGTTCCGCCTCGGCATGTTTCACGGCGTTCGCCAAGGACTCCTGGAGGATGCGATACAGGGCGGCGGCGACGTGGTCCGGGATGTCGTCCACCGTGAGGGTCGGATCGACGAACAGGCTGACCGAGACGCCGTTGGCGCTCGAGGCGGCATGCACCAGCGACTCCATCGCAGCGACGAGGCCGAGGTCCTCCAGGACGAGAGTGTGCAAGCCGGAGATGGCCGCCCTGGTCTGGTTGTAGGCCACGTCCGCCAGCTCGCGTGCCTTGACCAGCTCGCTTCTGGCCTGCTCCAGGCCGGTGCGGTCCGCCGCCCGGGACACCAGGTCCGACAACGTGATGTCCGCCGCCGACAGGTAGAACGACATCGACGCCAGCGCCGTCGTCACCCCGTCGTGGAGGTCGAAGGCGATCCGGCGGCGCTCGGTCTCCTGGGCCGAGATCGCCTGCTCGATCAGCTGGTCGTGTTCGGTCCGGTGCTTGTTCACCGCCCGCCACAGCTGTTCGGCGTGCAGCCGCAGCCCGAGCACCGTCGTGACCGACTCGGCGGCCTCGATCTCGGCCGGGCCGAACGGCTCCCGGCGGTGCGCCGAGAGCACACCGACCACCCGGTCGTCGAGGCCGCGCAGCGGCAGGCACATCCGGGCGATGGTCTCGTCGGGCGCCAGCCGGAGCAATTGTCGGTGCAACACGTTCCGCGGCGAGTCGGAGTCGAGCACGATCGCCTTTCCGGTGCGAGCGACCATTCCGGTGACACCGAAACCGACCTGCAGGATCAGCGATCCGGCGGCCGGATGCGCCGGGGCGATGTCGGCGACACTGAGATCCTGGCCGTCGAGGGCGAGGATCAGCACGCCGTCCGCCGCCAGCCGCGTACGGAGATCCTCGGCGGTCGGGAGCCGGCCGCCCTCAGCGGTCACCGGAACAACCCTTCGCGCAACGCCACGGCGATCGCGCCACTGCGGTC
The DNA here is from genome assembly GCA_039812305.1 of Actinomycetales bacterium. Taxonomy (GTDB): domain Bacteria; phylum Actinomycetota; class Actinomycetes; order Actinomycetales; family CAWJMD01; genus JBDIAG01. The sequence goes on from JBDIAG010000304.1 coordinate 2,685, forward strand.
GGACACCCCCAGCTTCCGGTAGAGCGCGCGGATGTGGGTCTTCACCGTGTCCTCGCTGATCACCAGCTTGCCGGCGACGCCCTTGTTGGAGTAGCCGGAGACCAGCAACTCCAGCACCTCCGACTCGCGGTGTGTCAGCCCGAGATGTGCTCCCGACCAGAACTCGCCGGCGCTGAGCAGTGCCGCGGACAACGCGACCCTCCCGGCCAGCGCATGGTCGACCACCGTCTCTCCCTCGCGCACCCGGTTGAGATGGGTGATCAGTTCGCGGGCGTCGATCCGCTTGAGCACGTAGCCCGAGGCGCCGACCCGCAACGCCTGGAAGAGGTAGTGCTCGTCGTCGTAGGCGGTCAGCAGCACGACCTTCGTCCGCGGGTGCTGGGTGGAGATCTGGCGGCAGAGATCCAATCCGGATTCCTTGCCGATCCGCACGTCGCACAGCACGACATCCGGCTTCTCCTCCGCCACGAGCGCCCGGGCCGCTTCGGCGGAGGTCGCCTGGCCGACGATCGAGACCTGGTCGGCGAAGTGGCTGAACATGGCGTTCAGCCCGTGGAGCACCATCTCGTGGTCGTCCACGAGCACGAGACGCATGGGAGGCGAAGCCGTCGTCGGCATGCCGCCAGCCTACGGCCGGCGCCGATCCGGGAGAAGCGGCCGACGTCCATCTCACCCGACGCTCCACCCCCGGGGGTGAGTGCCGGGACGAACGGGCGCGGTCGGATGGAATCAGGTGGCTCAGAGGGGTTTCCAGCAGCTTCAGAGAAGAAGGGTCCTGACATGGCCGAACCCAACACCCCACTCATCGTGCCGTCCGTCCTGCCGGCCGACTTCGCGCGGATCGCCGACGAGGTGCGCGCCCTGTGCGACGCCGGTGTCGACCGGATCCAATGGGACGTGATGGACGGGGTCTTCGTCCCCAACCTCACCTTCGGACCGGACGTCATCGCCGCGGCCCGCCCGCACAGCTCCGTCGGATTCGAGGCCCACCTGATGGTCGTGGAGCCCGACGATCTCCTCGCCCGCTATGTCGAGGCGGGCTGCGAGCTGGTCATCGTCCACGCCGAGGCGTGTCCGCACCTGCACCGCACGCTGGAGCGGATCCGCGAGCTCGGCGCTCGCAGCGGGGTGGCGCTGAACCCGCACACTCCGGCGGAGGTGGTCGCCCACGTCCTGGAGGCGACCGACCTGCTGCTGCCGATGACGGTCAATCCCGGTTTCGGCGGTCAGGCGTACATCGCTGCGGTGGAACCGAAGATCGCCCGGCTGCGGCAGATGATCGACTCCAGCGGCCTGCCGATCGAGCTCGAAGTGGACGGCGGCATCACCGACACCACGATCCGGACGGCGGCCGCGGCCGGCGCCGACGTCTTCATCTCCGGGTCGTGGATGTACTCCCATCCTCAGGGCAAGGCGGCCGCGGTCGAAAGGCTGCGCAGCCTGGCCGCCGAGAACGCGACTCGTGGAGAGGCAGCCTGATGAGCACCGTCGACGAGCGTGTCACCGAGGTCGACGTCGACCGGCTCGCCATCGACACGCTGCGCTTCCTCGCGGCGGATATGGTGCAGGCCGCTAATTCTGGTCACCCCGGCATGCCGATGGGGGCCGCGCCGATGGCCTGGACGGTGTGGAGCCGGCATCTCCGGCACGACCCGGCCGACCCGGACTGGTGGGACCGGGACCGCTTCGTGCTGTCCGCCGGCCACGGGTCGGCCCTGCTCTACGGGCTGCTGCACATCTTCGGCTACGACCTGCCGGCCGACGAGCTGCGCCGCTTCCGTCAGCTCGGTTCGAGGACCCCCGGCCACCCCGAGTACGGCGACACGCCCGGTGTGGAGTGCACGACGGGTCCGCTGGGCCAGGGGCTCGCGATGGGGGTCGGGATGGCCCTCGCCGAACGGATGGCACACGCTCGCTACCCCTCGATCACCGGCCACCACACCTACGTGATCGTCGGGGACGGCTGTCTGATGGAGGGCGTCAGCCACGAGGCGGCCTCGTTCGCCGGGCACCTCGGGCTCGGCAACCTCGTCGTGCTCTGGGACGACAACGCGATCACGATCGACGGCGGCGTCGACCGCTCGTGCAGTGACGACCAGCTGGCCCGCTTCGCGGCCTACGGATGGCATACCGAGGCGGTGCTGGACGGCACCGACGTCGACGCCATCGACCACGCGTTGATCCGGGCCAAGGCCGACGCCCGACCGAGCTTCATCGCGGTGCGGACGGTGATCGGTCAGGGGGCACCCGGAGTCGAGGGCACGTCGAAGGCGCACGGTTCGCCGCTCGGCGAGGAACTGCTGGCGACCGCGAAACAGCTGGCCGGCTGGCGCCAGCCGCCGTTCGCGGTGCCCGCGCCGGTGCGTGCGGTGTGTGCCGGGTTGGCCGAGAGCAGTGCGGCCGAGCACGCTCGCTGGGACGCGGCCCTTGCGCGCCTGGCCGCCGACGATCCGGGGCTGGCCGGACAGTTCGCCCGGGTGCGCGCCCGGGAGGTGCCGGGCGCGGCGATCGAGGCGCTGGCGGGCATCCCCGGCGAGAAGGCGCGCGCGACCCGGCAGTCGTCCCAGGCGTGTCTGGACGTGCTGCGTCCGCTGATGCCGGAGCTCGTCGGTGGGTCGGCCGATCTCGCGGGATCGACCGGCACCGCGTTCGGTGACCTGGTGAGTCGCCACGACTACTCGACCGCCGCGATCGCGTTCGGCATCCGTGAGTTCGGCATGGCGGCGATCCTCAACGGGATCAGCCTGCACGGTGGATTCCGGGTCTTCGGCAGCACGTTCCTCGTGTTCGCCGACTACCTCCGCCCGGCGCTGCGGCTGTCGGCGTTGATGGGCCAGCCGGTGATCTACGTGTTCACCCACGATTCGATCGCGGTGGGGGAGGACGGTCCCACGCATCAGCCGATCGCCCACATCGAGTCGTTGCGGATGATTCCCGGGTTGCAGGTGCTGCGGCCGGCCGACGACCGCGAGACGGCGCAGGCGTGGCAGCTCGCGCTGGAGAAGACGGACGGGCCGTCGGCGCTGATCCTCTCCCGGCAGGCGATCCCGCAGGCCGCCGGCGTCGACGGCGCCGCCGGCGAGGCGTCGGTCGAGCTCGTCGCGACCGGGTCGGAGGTCTGGCTGGCCCGGGCGGTCGCCGGTGCCCTGCGCGAGGAC
>JBDIAG010000305.1:0-5832 GCA_039812305.1 Actinomycetales bacterium
CGCGGCGCGTTCTCGATGTCCGAGCCCGGGTGTGGGTCGGACGTCTCCGCCATCACGACCAAGGCTGTTCGCGACGGCGACTCGGACGACTGGACGATCACCGGCCAGAAGATGTGGCTGACGAACGGCGGCTCGGCCAACCTCGTCGCCGTCCTGTGTCGGACCGATACCGGCGCGGAGTCCGTCTACCGCAACATGTCCACCTTCCTCATCGAGAAGGAACCAGGTTTCGGCCAGACCGCCCAGGGCGTGACCGTGCCCGGCAAGATCGAGAAGATGGGCTACAAGGGGGTGGACACCACCGAGCTCATCCTCGACGGCCACCGCACCAGCACGGCCCAGATCCTCGGTGGCGAGCCCGGCCGCGGCTTCTACCAGATGATGGACGGCGTCGAGGTCGGCCGGGTCAACGTCGCTGCCCGCGGCTGCGGCGTGGCGCTGCGCGCCTTCGAACTGGCGGCCACCTACGCCCAGCAGCGCCAGACGTTCGGCAAGCGGATCGCCGACCACCAGGCCGTGCTGTTCAGGCTTGCCGACATGGCGGTGATGGTCGAGTCGTCCCATCAGATGATGGTCAAGGCGGCCCGGCTCAAGGACGCCGGCCAGCGCAACGACCTCGAGGCCGGCATGGCCAAGTACCTGGCGAGCGAGAACTGCGCCCGCGTGGTCGAGGACGCCTTCCGGATCCACGGCGGCTACGGCTATTCCAAGGAGTACGAGATCGAGCGGCTCTACCGGGAGGCCCCGATGCTGCTGATCGGCGAGGGCACGGCCGACATCCAGCGGATGATCATCGGCCGCCGGCTGCTGGAGGACTACAAACTGCGCTGACGCACCTACCGCGGCGTCCGGGCCAGGACCAGGAGCTTGGTGGGGTCCGGCTCGTCGGGGTAGGCGCCTCGCACGTACCACTCCACGTCGACGAAACCCGCCGCGCGCACCGCCTGGAGAACCTGCTCGGGATCGTGCAGCACCACGCCGACGCTGACATCCCCGGGCTCCACCGGTTGCGGCCCGCCGCGACCGGTCTCCGGATCGACGTAGACGTACTGCACCTCCTCACCGAGCCGGACGATCAGCAGCACCCAGCCGCCCGGCCGCAGGACCCGGGCGAACTCGGCGAACAACGGCGGCAGTTCGGAGGGCGCCAGGTGGATCGTCGAGTGGCAGGAGACGATCGCGCCCCAGCCGTGCGCCCGCGGCGGACGCATCAGGTTGGCCTGATTCCCCACCTCGAAGGCGAGGTCGGGAAACCGTGCCCGGGCCTGGTCGATCATCGCCGGTGAGATGTCGATGCCGGTGACGTCCGCGTCGAACTCGGCCAGGTACGCGCACACGTGCCCCGGACCGCAGCCGACCTCGAGCACCGGGTCCTTGCCCGACAGCATCGCCACCCGCTCCAGCAGCCAGGTGTCGAGCGGTTTGTCGTCCAGTTCGTCGATGAACCGCTCCGCATACTCGGCGGCGTAGGCGTCCCAGGAGATCCGGACCTTGGCGTCGCGCTCCTGGTGGCCCTGGGCCAGAACCACTTCGCGATCGACGGCCGCCGGCGGCGCGACCGGCGTCGCGGACGCGACCGGCCCGAGAAGGTGGATCCACCGCGGGTCGTGCTGGCCCGCCGCACGCTCCAGCTCGCGCACCAGCGGTACCTCGCGGGCGGCCATCTCACGCAGACAGGCCTCCGCCGCGGCCCGGTCGGTGAAACCGTGCAGTCGCTCGGTGCGCGTTCTCAGCTCCCCGGCGGACTGCGGACCACGCAGCAGCAGGACGGTGATCAACGCCCGTTCGGCGGCGTCGAGGTCGAGCCGCTCGCTGAGCAGCTGGTGGTACTTGATCGCCCGCGAGCCTCTGCCGGCCCACACCGTCCGGATGAGCTCTCGCTCCTTGAGCCCCTTGAGGCACTCCAGCAGGGTGCGGTCGTCGTAGTCGGTGACCGGATCCCGGCTGGAGGCCTGGTTGCAGGCCGTCCGCAACGCATTGAGCGAGAGCGGGTAGCTGGCCGGGACGGTCACCTCCTTCTCCAGCAGGCAGCCGAGAACGCGCTGCTCAATCGCCTCGAGGTGGACGCCGGAGGAGGAGTCGGTGCTCATCGAGGGTCAGCTTAGGGGAGTTTCGCCACGACGCGACCCGCCAAGGGTCACGTTTGGTACCGAGTGGCCGCGTTGGATCCCGACCGGCCACGATGCGATCTGCCGACGATCACGACCGAGCGGAGTATTCGTGTTGCCCAGCAACGGAAATGCTCCACGCGAGACGATCCGGCGGCCGGCTCACTCGAGCTCGAGGGCTTTCAGGGCCCGTTCGGCCACTTCCTCCGGAGAGCCGACCACTGGCACCTCGACGCCGGGTTCGTCGCGTCCCAGCAGCTCCAAGGTGTCCAACTGGCTGGCCAGCAGGGAGGCCGGCATGAAATGGTCCTTGCGTTCGCCCATCCGCATCGCCAGGAGATCGGGATCGGCCACCAGGTGGAGGAAACGCACCTCGGGACGACCCTCGCGCAGCAGGTCGCGGTAGGAGCGCTTGAGCGCGGAACAGGTGACGACCGCGGACCGGCCCGCGGCGATCTCCGTCGACATCCAGTCCCCGATCAGCCCAAGCCAGGGCCACCGATCGTCGTCGTTCAAGGGCGTGCCGCTGGCCATCTTGGCCACGTTGGCCTCCGGGTGGAAATCGTCCCCCTCGGCGAAGTCCCAGCCCAGCCGGGCGGCCAGCGCCTTCGCGATCGTGCTCTTACCCACACCCGATACGCCCATGGCGATCACCTGGTGAACTGTCCGACCCGTCGTCGCGTCTGGAGTGCCCATACTCGGACCCTAATGTCGACCGGGGGCACGTGGACCGGTCGGTCGCCCGCGCCCTGCGTCCGACGGGCCCTCGCCCGTCACGACCGTGTGTCCCCGCGTGACAAACCTGCACCCGCACGCGACGCAACCCGCGCGCACCGCACGACATAACCCGCGCGCACCGCACGACACAACCCGCGCGAGACAGCCTGCGCTCCCGCGCGGGACAACCTTGACCGCGGGACTTGCGCGCGTCCGGGCCGTGCCGTAAGCAGTCGGGTATGAGTGCAGGCTCCCCGGACGGTCCCGATCCCGCCGCCGAGCCGGATCGACGGCGCAGCCGGCAACCACGAAGGGGTCTGATCGCCAACCACTCCCGGCTGGTGGAGACCTTTCTGACGGTCGGCCTCCTGGCGATGATGGGCGCGATCGGGTTGCTCCTGGTGGTGAGTCTGGAGCTGTCCGCCTGGCGCGGCGGCCGACCGGCCGACCCCGGTCTGTGGCGCCTCGCCCCCCTCGGCCTGCTGGCCATCGTCGGCGCCGCCGGTCTGGTGGCCTCCCGGGCACACCGCCGCGGCCGGGCGACACTTCCCTGGGCCCTGGCCGGCTCCGCCTGCTGGATCGTCGGCGCGGTCTGGTTCCTCACCCGCTGACCCGCTGCTGCGCTGACCCGGGAACGAGTCGAGGGGCCGCAACACGCCGTCGACATGGAGCTTCCACGGCGCGTCACGACCCCTCGACGGGATCCGCGGGAATCAGTCGTAGTAGCGGAACACCAGGTCGGCGACGCAGCAGGGCTTGGCCTCGTCCTCGACCTCGTAGGTGAGCCGGTACACGGTCTCGACGCCGCCCTGGAGGTCGTTGACCTCGGCCAGGACGACCCGCATCCGGAACCGGCTGCCGGTCTTCAGCGGCGACGGGAACCGGACCTTGTTCAGGCCGTAGTTCAGGATCACGCCGAAGCCCTCGACCGTGCAGATCTGCCACAGCAGCCCGGTCGACATGCCCAACGTGAGGAACCCGTGCTGCACGGTCGTGCCGAACGGCCCCTCCTTCGCCCGCTCCGGATCCACGTGGATGAACTGCTCGTCCCCAGTGAGCTTGGCGAACGTGGTGATCCGGTCCTGGGTGACCTCGACCCAGTCGCTCACGCCCAGCTCGGTGCCGGCCCGCTCGTGCAACTCCGCAGCACCCTGAATCACATACGGGCCCACAACGGTCTCGCTCACAGTCTCTCCTTGCACACGTCCAACAGGAATGACTTGAATCTAGCTGGCTCACTGCTACCGCTCAGTACGTGGGTGCCGATGTGACCGTTGACACGTCAAGTGGGGTTGGATTCCGGCCAGGAGGTAGTCGGGTGGCAGGCAACAGCAACCAGGCGGGCCGTGGCGTCATCAGCAAGGCCACCGCGCTGCTGGACGCCTTCCTGCCCCGGTCGACCGAACTGAGCCTGGGCGAGCTGGCCCGCCGGTGCGGGCTGCCCACGTCCACCACCTACCGGCTGGCCGAGCAACTGGCCGAATGGGGCGGTCTCGAACACTGCGCGAACGGCGGGTACCGCCTGGGCCTGCGGATCTGGCAGCTCGGCATGCTCGCCCGTCAGGCGTCCTCACCGGTCGACGTCATCACCCCCTTCATGCACGACCTCTACGACGTCGTGCACGAACGGATCCAGCTCGCCGTTCTGAACCACGACGAGGTCGTCTACGTCAAGCAACTGGTCGGCACGGGGGCTGCGGCCAAGCCGCTGGGAACCATCTGGCTGCCGATCCACGCGACCGCGGTCGGCAAGGTGCTGCTCGCCTGGGCCGAGCCGGAACGCGTGGAGACCCTGATACCGCAGACCCTGCAGGCCTTCACCACGAACACCATCACGGACCGGCGCAGACTCCTCGCCGAGCTGGAGGACGTGCGGTTGAACGGCGTCGCCTACGCCCGCGAGGAGCTGACCCCGGCGGTGTCCTCCGTGGCGGCACCGATCCGCGACGCGGCGGGCGAGGTGATCGCGGCCCTGTCCATGTCGATCCGCAGCAGGCGGCTGCGCCGCCACCACACATCCGCGGTCATGACCACCGCGACCAGCGCCTCCCGCGAACTGCGCACTTTCGGCCTGGACTGACCCGGACGCGGGTGGACGACCACCCCCCTTTGTGAGCCGCGTCACGACCAGCAAATCGGGCTCCCGCTCAGTGGGAGCTGCCCATTCCGCGTTCTCCCACCCGGTGACAGATTGAAGTCATCAGCCGCCGCACTAGACGGATTCACCGGCATCCGAGCCGGAAATCCAGCGACGACAGTTGCACACGGTTCGGCGAACTCGAAAGGAGAAGACCATGGCGGGCAATTCCACCGACCCAGGCCGTTCGGTAACCAGCAAAGTGGTGTCCATCCTCATGGCTTTCGCCGACTCGGAGACGCAATCATTGACCGAGATCGCCAGGACGGCGGGCCTACCGGTCTCGACCGCCTACCGGCTGGTGAGCGAACTCGCCGGGTGGGGCCTGCTCACCCGCACGGAGAACGCCCGCTACCGGATCGGCACCCCGCTGCGCGACCTCGGCGCCGGCGTACAGGTCGACACCAGCCTGGCCGAGCGCTCGCGACGGGTGATGGAGGACCTCGCGGCCGCGACCCGCTCCAACGTCCGGCTCGGCGTGCTCGACGGCACCGTGGTCTCCTACACCGAACGCATCGCCGGCAGCCGCACCGCGGCGAAATCCTGGACGGCGTGGCACACCCCCGCTCACGCCAGCGCCATGGGCAAGGCGTTCCTCGCCTTCTCGCCCACGGAAGTGGTCAACAGCGTCCTCGCCGAAGGGCTGACCCGCTTCACGCCGTACACGCTCACCGCCGCCGACCAGTTCCGGCGCGCTCTCGCCGTGGTCCGGCTGACCCGGGTGGCCGTCTGCCGGTGGGAGTACGAGGTCGGCAGCTCGGCGGTCGCCGCCCCGATCTTCAACGCGGCCGGAGAGATCATCGCGTCGCTGGAGGTCAGCGCCCGCGACGTCGGCACCGATCTGAGGGCATTGCAACCGGCACTGCTCGT
>JBDIAG010000306.1:0-5831 GCA_039812305.1 Actinomycetales bacterium
ACGCGATCGTCAGCGGCGACCTGGTCAAGGTGCACGAGGCTCTGATCGTGCACACCGTGCAGCGCGCCGAGGAGCTGGTGGCCATCTTCACCGCGATCACTCCGGATTCCTCCGGGTAGAGCTCAGAACCATCCGGTCGGATCTGGCCCGCTCGGATCTGGCCGAGGTCAGGCACTGGCGTCCAGCTCGCACGATGGACGGTGTGCTTCCACGAACGTCCACCGCCACCACGACCGGATTCACTGGTCGTGGTGGCAGTGGGGTGAAAGGGGTTGCCTACTTGGCGACGACCTCGACACCCGCCGCGCGGAGCAGAACGGCCAGTTCGTCGCGGTACTCCTGCGCGAGCGGGTTCAGGGGCTGCCGAGTGCTGCCCGCATCCACGCCGACCAGGGATACGCCGGCCTTGATCGCCGCCGCGTAGTTGTGCTGCTCGAGGAAGACGCAGATGGGGTTGATCTGCTTCCACAGCTCACGAGCGCGGTCGAGGTCGCCCTTCACCGCAAGCGCCTGGTACAGCTCAGCTGCCAGACCGGGAATGAAGCTGGCCGCTCCCCACACCCCGGCCTTCGCGCCCAGGGCGAGGGCCTGGAACGTGTAGGTGTCCCAGCCGTTGAGCGCGGTGATGTCGTCGGCGTGCTCGAAGAGGATGGTGGCCAGCTTGGTGTTGTCGCCGCCGGTGTCCTTGAAGCAGGTCACGTTCGTCTCCCGGCCGAGCTGAGCGAACTGCTCCGGGGTGAGGTCGACGCCGCTGACACTGGGCAGGTTGTAGTACATGATCGGGAGGTCGACCGCGTCCGAGATGGCCTTGTAGTGCGCGAGGAGTTCCTCGAAGTTGAGGGTGTCGTAGAACGGCGGGACGATCATCGCCGCGTCGGCGCCGGCCTCGGCGGCCGCCTCGGTCAACTCGATCGCGGCGCGCGTGGTGAGCGCACCCGTGCCGGCGATCGCGAAGCCGCGTCCCTGGGCGGCCTTGGCGTACGCCGCGTTCACCGCCTTCTGCTCCTCCATGGAAAGAGAGAAGAACTCCCCGGTGCTGCCGGTGGACACCACGCCCGTGGCGCCGCCGCCGAGGATGTGATCCACCTGCCGCTCGATGCCGGGGAGGTCCAGCGCGCCGTCCGCGTCGAACGGGGTGACGACGGCAGCGAGAATGCCCGTGAGTTCGAGACTTGTCATGGAGTGTGCCCTTTCGAGGTGAGGAGGAGGGGTTGGGGTGAAGGTGTGGGTGCGCCCCAGTCGGAGCGTCATTCAAACAGATTGTCAGACAGCTTGACGCTACCGGTCTCCCCTCCGTCGCGTCAACGGTGGTACCGTGTCGATATCGTAAGATTGTCAGTCAATCATGATGAGTGTGACAGGCGGTCTCGCGCGGCCGGTGACCTTGTGTGTCTACGCCGTACAGCACTTCAATTCTGAGATGACCGATGAGATGACAAGGAGTGACATGTCACGCTACCGAGTTCAGAACCCTGCGACAGGAGAGATCGTCGAGACCTTCGACGAAGCCACCGACCAGCAGATCGAAGAGGCCCTCGCGGCGGCCGACACGGCCTATCGCGCCTGGCGCGAGCGGAGCGTCCAGGATCGCGCGGGCATCGTCCACCGGGTGGCCGAGCTGTTCGAGGAGCGCAAGGAGGAGCTCGCCAAGATCATCGCCGTGGAGATGGGCAAGCCGGTCTCCGAAGGGGTGGAGGAGGTCGAGTTCGCGGCCTCGATCATCGACTACTACGCGGTTCATGGCCCCAGCCTCGCCACTGACTACGAGATCCCCAGCACGGTGCCGGGCAAAGCCGTCATCGAGCGCCGTCCGGTGGGTGCGCTCCTCGGCGTCATGCCGTGGAACTTCCCGTACTACCAGGTCGCCCGTTTTGCCGCGCCGAACCTCGTGCTCGGCAACACGATCCTGCTCAAGCACGCCGACATCTGTCCGCGCTCGAACCTGGCGATCCAGAAGATCATGGAGGAGGCGGGCGTTCCCGTCGGCGGCTACACCGCGATCCTCGCCTCGCACGACCAGATCGCCACGATCATCGCCGACCCGCGGGTGCAGGGTGTCTCGCTGACCGGCTCCGAGCGCGCCGGCGCGATCATCGGGGAGCAGGCCGGCCGGCACCTGAAGAAGGCCGTGCTCGAACTCGGCGGCAACGACCCGATGGTCGTGCTCGACGCCGACGACGTGGCGGCGGTGGCGAAGGCCGGCTGGACGTTCCGTATCTACAACGGTGGCCAGGTCTGCAACGGGAACAAGCGGATGATCGTCATGGAGGACATCTACGACGAGTTCGTCGCCGAGCTCACCAAGCTCGCGGACGGTCTGGTGGCCGGTGATCCGCTGAACATGCCCGAGCGCGGCTACGGCCCGCTGTCCACCCGCGGCGCCGCCGAGCAGGTCAACGCCCAGGTGCAGCGCGCGGTCGCCGGCGGTGCCAAGCTCGAGATCGGCGGTGTGCTGTCCGACGGTGAGGGGGCGTACTTCTCACCGGCGGTGCTCACCGGGATCGACCCGACGTCGGACTCCTTCCGCGAGGAGATCTTCGGCCCCGTCGCGACCGTCTACAAGGTGTCGAGCGACGACGAGGCCCTGGCGCTCGCCAACGACTGCGACTTCGGTCTCGGGGGCTCGGTGTTCTCGGCGAACCCGGCCCGGGCCGCGAAGGTCGCCTCCCGCCTCGACGTGGGCATGACCCACGTCAACATCGTCGCCGCCGAGGCCGCGGAGCTGCCCTTCGGCGGCGTGAAGCGTTCCGGCTTCGGCCGTGAGATGGGCCCGCTCGGCATGGGTGAGTTCGTCAACGAGCGGCTGTACTTCGTCGCGGAGTAGTCAGTTCCTGAACAAGCGAGTGCCCCGGCTTCCCGGAAGCCGGGGCATTTCCTTGTCACGATGCCGGGGAGTCTCGGCAGCCAACGGGCGGGCCCATGGTGCGATAACGGAAGAGTGGCTTCGACGGAAGGCACGATCTTCGTCGCCTGCGCCTTGCTGGTCCGTGGCCGAGCTCGTCCTCGGCGCCAACCCGGCCGTGCACGTGTCCATCCCGAACTCAGCTGACGGCGGCCGCGAGGCGGTCTATGGCGGCTAGGAGGGTGGTCGGAGCACACGCAAGATTCATGCGGACGTGCCCGACCCCGGAGGGGCCGAAAGACGGCCCGCTGGAGAGGGCGACCTTGGCGTGCTGGAGTGCTCTCTCTGCGGGGTCGTCGCCCCAACCGAGCGCTGACATGTCCAGCCACGCCAGGAACCCGGCGTTCGCACTGCTCAGGGTGACTCCCGGCAGCTGGGTGCGCAGTGCTTCGCCGAGCAGCGCAAAGTTGAGTTCGATTGCCGAGATCGTGGCGTCGAGCCAGTCACGGCTGTGGGCGAAGCCCTCGCGGGTGGCGATGAGCCCGAACAAGCCGGTGCGGGTGGCCACCTTCCTTGGCAAGGACGTGATGAGTCCCGTCATGCGCTCGCTCTCAGCGACGAAGAAGGCCGCTTTGAATCCGGCGAGATTGAACGCCTTGCTGCCGGACTCTGCGGCGATCCCATGGTCACGAGCCTTGTCGGACACGGTCAGATACGGTACGAACGTGTGCCCGCGGTGGGTCAGGGGCGCATGGATCTCATCGCTTATGACGAATCCGTCATGACGATCGACGATGTTCGCGAGTTCGACGAGCTGGTCACGCGGGTGAATCGTTCCCACGGGATTCTGCGGGTGACAGAGCAGTACGCCTCGGGCACCTGCCCGCAGTGCTTTGTCGACACCAGCCAGGTCAATCCCATAGACGTCGCCGTCGTGTAACAGCGGCACATCGCGAACCTTGCCGCCCGCTTCGGGAACGAGATCGAAGAACGGCGGGTAGACCGGTGACATGATGACGACGTCGTCCCCCGGAGAGATCAGGCGGCGCAAGGACTCGACGATGACGACACTGACGTCTGTGGTCGGGCTCATCCGTTCGATGGAGGGGGCCCAGCCCCACGAGTCCGCCGCGTAGTCGGAGAAGGCTGTCGCAGCGGCGGTGTCGTGTGGATGGACGTATCCGCTATCGCCACGCTCCAGCGCTTCGTGGAGCGCTTGACGTATGGCGGGGGCAAGTGGAAAGTCCATTTCAGCGACGAACATCGGTAGCACGTCGGCGGGATAGGTGACCCACTTCATGCTGCTGCGACCACGCAAGATCGTCAACGGATCTGCTTGCGTCATCGTCGGGTGACGGTCTTCAGAGCTGGCGTTCGTTTCCACGCAACCTCGCTGTTTGGGATGCAAATTGGATCCTAGGACGAATGCGTCCGGGAACGCGAGCGCTGCCGGGGTCAGACGTGGGGTGTGGGCAGATCTGGAACGGGGTTCGTGCTGCTTCCCTCGGTGCAGAGCAGGATGACGGTGCTGTCGCCACCGATCTGCACGTGCTCGCGTCGTTCCCCACTGCCCGGTCCGGTCAGGGCGGCGCGAAGCGCGGCCAGGGGTGCGGCACCACAGGGGCCGGCGGCGATGCCGAGTGCGCCGAGGTCGTGCGCGGCGCGGATGTCCGCCTCCTCGGAGACCGTGATGGCGGCGTCCAGCCCGCTGGCGATGATCGGCCAGGCCAGATACGACGGCGTGCCGCAGTTGAGTCCGGCCATCGCCGTCGGCGTGGTGTCGAGTGTGGTCGGTCGTCCGGCGGCGATGCTCGCTGCCACGCAGGCCGCGGTCTGCGGCTCGACGGAGACGACTGCCGTCCCACTCGGGGCCGGATGACTGCGGTAGTGGGTGATCGCGGCCTGCAACAGCGAGCCGACCCCGGTTGGTACCGCAACGAGATCTGGCCGCTCGACGCCGATCGCGTCGAGCTGTTCGTCGATCTCGGCGAAGAGGGTGTCGTAGCCTTCGACGATCCAGCTGGGGATATCTTCGTAGCCCTCCCAGGCGGTGTCTTGAACGAGCACCGTGTCCGGAGTCTGGCAGGCCCGGGCGGCGACGGCGACGGTGTCGTCGTAGGAGCCGTCGATGGTGGTGACCGTGGCCCCTTCGTCGGCGATGGACTGGATCTGCGTGGGATGAACGGCGGTGGGGACGTAGATCCTCGACTGGTGGCCGAGGAGGCGGGCGAACCGGGCGACGGCTCGGCCGTGGTTGCCGTCGGTGGCCGCGACGAGGGTCAGCCGTGTTGCTCCGGAATGTTCGCGGGCGATGCGGTGAACTGCCCAGGAGGCGCCCAGCGCTTTGAACGCGGGAAGGCCCAGTCGATCGGACTCGTCTTTGATCAGCACCCGGCCTACGCCGAGCTCCGCCGCCAGAGGGGGTAGGTCCAGCAGTGGTGTGGGCGTGTAGCCGGGCAGGGAACGATGGAAGTCACGGACAGCCGTCGATGCCGGCTGGCACGTCCATTCCGCGGGACGACGGTGGCTCACCCAGAAGGCAGTGCTCGGGTTCTCGGTGTTGGTAGTCACTGGTTGCTTCCGCCGTGGGTGAGGAGCGAACGGACAAGGTGCACGTAGTAGGCGACGCCGGTCGCGAGGATGTCGTCGTTGAAGTCGTAGTCGCTGCTGTGCAGCGGGGTGCCGCCGACACCGGGCAGGGTTCCATTGCCGATGAAGGTGAAACAGGCGGGCAGGTGCCGGGCGAAGACGGCGAAGTCTTCGCTGGCGAGAACGGGATCGCAGGTCGCATCGACCCGGCCGGGCCCGACCACGGCGGAAGCCGCGGCGGTTGCCGCCGCGACACAGCGTGGATCGTTGACCGTCGGGACGAACTCGTGCCGGTAGGTCACGGTGCAGGTCGCACCACTGGCGCTGCAGATCCCATCGCAGATCTGCCGAATCCGGCGTTCCAACAGTGCTTGGGTGCCGGGGCCGAAACTTCGAGTGT
>JBDIAG010000307.1:0-5828 GCA_039812305.1 Actinomycetales bacterium
GATTGAGACCCTCGAGAAGATGCGCACCGCCCCGGCGCGGGGACTGTCGCGATTCACCCGCCCCGGGGCTCGACGGGTCGGCCTCGGCGACGAGGTGGGCATCGGCGACGGACATGGAGCAAGCCTACGATGGGGTACTGACAGTCCTGTCCGGCCACATGCCGGCGGGGCCGGGCGCCGCAGTCGTGGCCGACGAGAGTGAGGCGGGAACGTCCCATGGAGCAGTTCAGCACCGCCATGTTCGTGCTGATGAACCTCGCCGCGATCGTGTGTTGCGTGGTGATCGGGAAACGAGAACGAGGACAGAACTGGCGGCTCTTCGCCGCGATCGGCTTCGGGGTGGCCGCCGTGGCTTCGCTGATGTGGCTGGCCTACGGAATCATCGACAACCCCACCTACGGTGAATGGCAGATCTTCACCCTCATCAACATCGCGCTCGGCCTCCTGTCGACGGCACTGACGGTGATGGGGGTACTCGGGGGACGCTCCGGGGTGGGTACGCCGGGCGCCGCGGGCACCGACCCCGGCTGGACGGGTGACACCGCCGGCTATCAGCCCTGGGCCTCGGCCGGGGCACCGGGCCCGGGCACGCCGGGCTATGGATCCTCCGGCTACGCCGCGCCCGGTTATGGCGCACCCGGCCAGAACCCGTCAGGCCTCGGTCCGTCCAGCCTGGGCGCGTCGGGCCAGAGCTCCTCAGGCTATGGCTCATCTGGCCAGGGCTCGTCCGACTACGGCTCGCCCGACTATGGCTCCTCGGGCTACGGCTCGTCCGGCTACGGATCCCCCGGCCAGGGCGCACCCGGTTACGGCTCCGGCCAGGGCCCGTCGGGCTATGGCTCGTCGGGTTATGGCTCGTCCGGCTACGGATCGCCCGATCACTACGGACAACCGGGCCAGTACGAGCAGCCGGGCCAATACGACAGCCCTGCCCAGCCCGGCGCTACGGGCCAGTACGGCCAGCCCGGTATCCCCGGACAGTCCCCGTCAGGTGCGGTCACGCAGTACAGCCAGCCGGGCGCATCGAACAGCCCGCGGCAGTCCGGTCAGCCGACTCAGTTCGCCCAGCCGGATCAGTATGGTCAGCCGACTCAGTCCGGTCAGTCGAATCCGTATGGTCAGTCGAGTTCGTCTGGCAGCGCGGGCACTTCAGGTCAGTACGGCCAATCGAACCAGTACGGGCAGCAGGACCAGCACGGCCGACAGAACCAGCCCAGCGAACAGGGCCAGTACAGCAAGCCGACCCAATACAGCGAACAGGGCCGGTACAGCGAACAGGGCGGGTACGGCCCACCGCAGTCCGGTCAGTACGCCGCGACCGATGATTCTCGGCAATCCGGTCAGTCCAGCGGCTGGGACCAGTTCGGCTACAGCGGCTCCGCGCCCTCTCCCCAGGGCCCGGACTTCCGCCCTTCCCCGGGCGACGCACCCACCTCCGACGCCAACAAGAACCCCGCCGCCGGCACGGATACCGCCAGTGGCTCCGACGCCTCCGGCAGCGCCAACCTGCCCGATAACAGCGACCGGCCCGGCAGCGCCAACAGGCCCGACGCTGGCGACCGGCCCGACAACGGCGACGCGGAAAACTGAGCGCCACCGCACGCTGCTCGTTCGACCAGATGTTCGCGCGGTGACCGGTTGTCGGCCGAGCAGCCAGCGATCACCGGCTGCTCGGCACATACCTGGTCAACGCGCGAACAGGCGGCTGATCGGCGCCGAGACGAGGCGCGCGGTCCGGCTAAAACCGACAGAGAGAGCGAACACTGAGCTCTCCCGTGGGCATTCAAAACCGGCTCAAGATCACACTATTCCGACATTGCTGCCACCGACCACTCGGGCCCGGCTCGCGAGCAAGCCGGGCCCGAGTGACCACGAGAAAGCCAGAGCGACCGACAACAAGCCACACCACAGCAACCGACGGCCAGCGTCCCGAGAACCGACGACCAGCCGAGTAGCTCAGGCGGCCAGCGGCAGGTACTCCTCCCATGCCGGGTTGTACCGCTCCGAGCCACGGACGATCCAGGCCGGCCCGCGCGGGGCGACCGGCCGGGTGCGCAACGTCCAGCCCATCTCCTCCGGCGTGCGGTTCCCCTTGCTGTTGTTGCAGGTGATGCAGCAGGCGACGAGGTTCTCCCAGGAGTCCTTGCCGCCCCGGCTCCGGGGCATCACGTGGTCGACAGTGGTGGCGGACCGACCGCAGTAGCTGCACTGGTGCCGATCCCGCCGCAGGACACCGCGCCTGGAGACCGGGATCTGCCGTCCGAACGGCACCCGGACGTAGCGGGTCAAGAGAATGACGCAGGGCCGCTCGACCTCGAGGTTGGCCGAGCAGACCGGAGTCTCGTCCGCGGCCAGCACGACAGCCTTGCCGGACAGGACCAGAACAACCGCCCGCTTGAACGAGACGATGGATAACGGCTCGTAACCGGCATTCAGGACGAGAGTGCGCATAGCTCTTCTCACCTCGGTGCAGAGCACGGAGGGTTACTCCGTACTGAACGGCAACAGGCGCCGCCCGATTCCGGGCGACGCCTGTCGAAAGGTGAAGCAGTGACGCGTGGCGGGTTCATTGTCCGCGCCCCGGGTCACCACCGGCTATGAAGACTGCAGCGCACGACCAGGTTCCGGCACGCCAAGCAACGCACCGGGACGCGGCAGGCACACGCACGCGATCTCCTCGGACCTTCGATCTGACGTCGACCAGGATGGCCGACCAGTGTGACTCGGCGAGCCGCACCAGAAGCCAGAGTACGGAGGGTTACCGGGGAATGGGTAGCGAAAATTCGCGGACGATCAGCTGCGGACGCTCACATGCACGTGGTTGAGGTGAGCGCTGTTGGGGTCCGCGGCGCCCGACGGGTGCCGGTACGGCCGCCAGCCGGGCCGTCCCGGGGAGTAGATCTGGGCGTCCCAGATGATGTACTTCACGTTCAGCTCGGCGGCGTTCTCCTCGACGAAGCGCGCGACCTGCCAGCCGAACTCCTTGCCTTCCGGCGTGTCCCAGTTGTCGATCATGGCGTCGACCGCGCGACCGTTCGGGTGGTCGGAATGCGAGTTCGCGGACCGGTGGCCGACCCCGTAGTACGTCGTGATCTGCGGGAAGGCGACCTTGAAGCAGTTCAGCACGCCGGTCGCGGCCGGCGTCAGCCCGTGGCCGGCCGGGTCATCGGTGGCCGGGCAGCTCTCGGCGGTCAGCTTGGTCTGCTTCCACGCGGTGCCGGCGAGCGCCTCCTGCACCGAGATCGTCCGGGTGCCCTGGGCGTTGGTGTTGGTCGCCAGCGGATACGGCGCCACCACGCCGGACACGAGGCTGTCGACGGCCGGGGCCGCGCCGACGGCCTTGACCGGCTCCTGGGCGACTCCGTCGGCCGGCAGGGCCTCGCTTCCTGGAATCTTCGGTGTGGCGGCCAGCCCCGCACTGGGGGTCTCGGCGATCGCGCCGGCGCCCGGCAGCCAGACCAGCATCGCCGACGCGAGAGCGACGCCGGCCAGCCGGGAACCACGCCTCGTCCGACGACTCTGCCGGGCTCGGGATGCGGGGGCAAGCAAGGTGGGGGATCCTTACGGGGGTGGGACCGGTCGCGGCGGCGTCCGGCTGGGGTGGGGTGGAGGTACAGCGGTGGAACTCTGAGGTGGGCTATCCGTCCCGGGTGGAGCGGGCCGGCCATCCGGTGGATGGCTCGGCTCCGCTCCCTGCCGAAAGTGACTCGAGGCCCACCTGCGGACGTGACGTCCGCAGACGTCAGACGAGACGGATGTAGACGAAGCTGGAGGAGTAGACCTTGACCTCCTTGACCACGTCGCCGGTGTGCGGCGCGTGGATCATCTTGCCGTTGCCGGTGTAGATGCCGACGTGGCCGGGCTTCCACATCAGGTCACCGGCGCGGGCCTGCGAGGCCGAGACGCGGACGCCGACCCGGGACTGCTGGCTGGAGGTACGCGGCAGGTTCACACCGGCCTTGCGGTAGACGTACTGGGTGAAGCCGGAGCAGTCGAAGCCGGCGGGCGTGGTGCCACCCCAGCGGTAGGGCACGCCCTGGTACTGACGGGCGATGTTGACGACCTGCTGGCCGCGCGCGGTGGTGGCGGCGGGAGCGGCGGCGGCGAACTCGGGGCGCACGCCCTTCAGCGGGGCGGCGCTCGCGGCCGGCACGCCGACGCCGAGACCGGCGACAGCGACCGCGGCAACGGCGATCGCCCGGCGAAGAACGTGGTTCTGGGCGCGCGAAGGCGCAGCAGAGTGCATAGCCATGACTTGTGGGCCTCTCTCCAACGCCTACGAGGTGAGCTGTCGGGTTCGGGTGGGAGGTGATCACCCGGCCCCGGCTGCGCGCCAGGGCTTCACCCCAAGGGCCTCTCCCGCTGTGTACGGGTCGGCCCATCAATCGTGTGGGTCCCCCGCCCCTGCCAGGCGACATTTCTCGTCATGAACCCTGGAACGGTGGCAGGACTCGGCGTACCGTCCGGGCGCTGATCGGCGGATCAGCGGTTGAAAACGTAACGGAGTTGACGGCGATTGTCACGCCCGCGTTACAAATTATTACCCGGCTCACGTAATAAATCGTGAGGATACCCGTCAATACCTGACATCAGAGTCGAAGTCGGTCGAGATCGAACGGTAGCACCCCGAAAGGGACGCGGCCAACATGTCAGTTCCAACACCGCAGTGCGGAGCACCCCACCGACTCGTGGGGTGCTCCGCGGAGAAGTGCCGAGAAGTGCTGGGAGCCTCAGCTCGCCGGTACGGCGACGAAGATGTGCATCGCGAGATCCGGGGGCAGCTCGAGCCGATCGCCGCCGACGGTGCCGATGCTGACCCCGTGACCGATCGCCCGCGCGGAGATCGTCTTGCCGGGCAGCGCGCCGACCTCGTTCAGCTGTCCCAACAGCTCGGCGTCCGTCTGCAGCGGCTCGCCCAGCCGTTGCACGATGACGTCGCGTTCCTCGTCGGGCACCGCGGCGTCCACGAGACTGAACAGGCCGTCCCGGAAGTCGACATCGGGGCCGGAGTCGGCGGCGAGCTCGGACAGGCCGGGGATCGGGTTGCCGTACGGCGACAGATGCGGCCGTCCCAACAGCTCGTACACCTTGCGTTCGACCCGTCCGCTCATCACATGCTCCAGACGGCAGGCCTCCTCGTGGACGAGCTCCCAGTCCAGCCCGATCACGTCGACCAGCAGCCGCTCGGCCAGCCGGTGCCGTCGCATCACGGTGACGGCCTTGTTGCGCCCCAGCTCGGTCAGTTCCAGGTGTCGGTCGCCGGCGACGACGAGCAGCCCGTCCCGCTCCATCCTGGCCACCGTCTGCGACACGGTCGGCCCGCTCTGCTCCAGACGCTCCGCGATGCGTGCACGCAGCGGAACTTGCCCCTCCACGATCAGCTCCAGGATCGTCCGCAGATACATTTCGGTTGTATCGATCAGGTCGTGACTCACGCCCGCCGCCCTCTTTCTGGTTTCTCGCCTGCCATGAGCCTAACGATGCAGACCCCGTTTCGCGTCCCCAGCTGGGATCGATCGTCAAGAAGATGCGTGCCTACGCCGGTGGAGTCCCAATGATTCCGTTTGGGGCGGCCCTCAGCCGCCCTGTTCGCCCAGCCACAGACCCAGCAGGTCCCGGAAGTGCGCCAGGAACTGCTCCTGCTCGTGGGCCGGGTAGGTCGCCTGGACGGTCTGGCGCAGCAATCGGTCGAACTCCGGTCCGGCCACCCAGTGCACCACCGCCTCTTCCAGATGGGACAGATGGTCCGCGCACCATTGCCGATAGCGATCCCGCTCCAGTTGCTCGTCCGCGATCGCGAGGTACCCGCGGATCTTGTCCTCGTAGCT
>JBDIAG010000308.1:0-5802 GCA_039812305.1 Actinomycetales bacterium
GTCCCGGGTCGCGTTGAGGACGTGCATGGCGAGGAAGACCGCCTCCTCGGGCGGCAGCTCGCGCCCGAGCCGGTCTCCGATCGAGGCGGCCATCCGCTGGGCGGCACCGAACTCGGCCGGGTGCAGCACCCGCAGCTGCGGCATCGTCGTCGTCGGGATCCGGACGCCCTGATCCAGTCTCTCCAGGAGATAGTGGACGTGATCGATGATGCCGATCGCGGCCCGGCGACCGAGCTGGCGCCCGAGACCACGCTCGGCTTCGTCGATGGCCTTGGTGACGGCCTCCACGATCGGATACGGCACGTCCGTGAAGAGCTGCCGCTCCCGCTCACCTTCGGCGCCGGCGTCGAGGATGAAGGTCTTCTCCACCTTCGCCACGTCGATCGTGTCGGTCGGCTTCAGCCCGAAGGCGAGTCCGCGCCCCATCAGCACCCGTTCGCGACCCGAGGCGTCGATGGTGACGACGACGTTGTTGTTGAGCACCTTGTGCACGGGCACCGAGAACGCACCCTTGCCGACGCCGCTCATGACGGGAAGTCTAGTGCTCCCCGACGAGAGTCTCCGGCGCGACCGGGTCAGCCGTCCTGCCCGGCCCGCCAGGTGCCGTACAGGCGGCGCGCGCCGGCCAGTGCGACGACGACCCCGCCGGCACCGACGACGATGCCGGCGATCAGCCCGAGCTGCAGTGGGCTCAGGGCGGAGTCGCGTCCGTCCAGGCCGCTGCCGATCAGGAAGCCGAACAGCGGTGCGAGCAGGGCGATCACCACCCCGAGGATCACCGGCCAGAGGCCGGCGGGAGTGGGCTCGAGGATCACCGGCCGGCCCGGCGCCGGTGTCGCGGGGTCATCGTCGAGGGATGCCATCGGATCTGCCTTTCGTGCCATTGGGCGGCGACTTCTGCTCGTCGAACGCGGTCAGGAAGGGGCGGACGATGTCGATCGGCAGCGGGAAGACCACGGTGGAGTTCTGGTCGGCCCCCAGTTCGAGCAGCGTCTGCAGGTAGCGCAGCTGCAGCGAGCCGGGGCTCTCGCTGAGGGTGAAGGCGGCGTCCCGCAGCTCGGCCGAGGCCTGCAGTTCGCCGCGGGCGCTGATCACCTTGGCGCGGCGTTCACGCTCCGCCTCGGCCTCGCGCGCCATCGCCCGCTGCATCATCTCGGGGATCTCGACGTCCTTGATCTCGACCACCTGCGCCTCGACCCCCCACGGCTCGGTCTGCTGGGCGATCGAACTGGTCAGGTCCTCGTTGAGGTCGGTGCGGTGGGCGAGCAGAGTGTCCAGGTCGGCCCGGCCCACGACCGAGCGCAAGCTGGTCTGCGCGATCTGCGAGGTCGCGACGGCGTGATTCTCCACCGCCATCACCGACCGGACGGGGTCGACGACGCGGAACAGCACGACGGCGTTAACCCGGGCGGTGACGTTGTCGCGGGTGATCACCTCCTGCGGTGGGATCGTCAGCGTGACCACCCGCAGGTCCACCCGCACGATCTTGTCCAGGCCCCGGACCACGAGGATCGGGCCTGGCCCGAGCGGGCCGCGCAGCCGCCCGAGCCGGAACACCACCGCCCGTTCGTACTCCCGGATGATGCGCAGGCTGGCGGCCAGCACCAGGACGACCAGCGCGACCACCACGATCACCGGTAGCAGGGTCATCGCGGCCTCCTCGCCGGGTCGTCGCCGAGGCCGGTGAGGTCCAGGCCACCTTCTGGGTTCGTCGTCCGCCGGTCGGATCGATAGCTGGTCCGGCGCTGTTGCACCCGCCGGACGATCTCCTGCCGATCGGAGACGTTGTCGTCCGACGTCCGGACCAGGACACCGGTGGGATCCGCGGGCGAGTGGCGCAGATGCGACCACAGCGGAAGGGACGCCACGACGACCCCCGCGGTGACGCCGGCCAGCAGCCACGAGTCGGCGGGTCCGGGCTGGGTGAGCAACGTACCCAGGGGCCAGAACACCGCCAGGACGGTGATCGTGCAGGCGATCCCCCGATGGAACCGGGCCGACTCCGAGGCCGGCCAGGGATCGACGTGCCGCTGGATCTCCCGGCCGCTGTCCGAGGTGGTGCAGGTGTCGCGGACCGGGCAGGAGTTGCAGACCGTCGGGCTGCCCCGGTAGCGCATCACCCGGTTCTCCGGGTCGAACGACTGCGGCCACAGCCACTGGTCCTGCGGGCACACCCACGCGTCGTGGTCGGCGTGATAGACGAATCCGCTGTTGCGGTGGCCCATCAGGGTGTTCGCCGTCCGACGAGCCATCCGGTCCACCCCGTAGGCCACGGACACAAGCACGACGGCGTAGCCGATCGCGAACCAGGTCGCCGCCGAGATGAGCGCCAGGTCGGGCACGGCTACTCCTCCCGATCGGCGCCGGGACGCACGAGGCCGGTGCGGTCGTGATGCGCCGCCTCCGATTCCTCGACGAAGAGCGTCTCCGGCTCCATCGTGTGCGTCGTGGCCCGGATGGCATGGCGGACGCCGAGCCAGGCGATCCACAGGAACGGCAGGATTCCACCGACGATGAACACGATGTCGCCGGGCATCCGCAGCCATTCCAGGAGCGCATTTCCCGGCTGGGCGATGTAGCCGAGAGTGCGCGCCTCGAAGTAGCCCTCGTTGACGGAATTCCACAGCTGCAGGACGCCCAGTGGCAGCAGGGAGGCGAACACCATCCAGGCCAGTCCGACGTTGAGCGACCAGAAGGACAGCTTCGCCAGGCGATCCGGCCAGCGCTGCGGCGGAATCAGGTAACGCAGGGCGAACAATGCCAGGCCGACAGCGAGCATTCCGTACACGCCCATCATCGCGCCGTGAGCGTGATTCGCGGTGAGCGCGGTGCCGATCTGGTAGTACGAGACGATCGGCAGGTTGATCAGGAACCCGAAGATGCCGGCGCCGACGAAGTTCCAGAACCCCACCGCGACAAGGAACATCACGGCCCACCGATGCGGGAACGGTGCGCTGCTGCGCGATTCCTGCCGGGAGCCGAGCTGCAGGAAGGTCCAGGCCTCCACGGTCAGGAAGGTCAGCGGAATGACCTCCAGCGCGGAGAAGAACGCGCCGAGGGCCATGTGCTCCACCGGGGTGCCGGAGAAGTACAGGTGATGCATCGTGCCCAGGACTCCGCCCGCGGAATAGAGGATCACGTCCAGGAAGATGATCTGGATGGCGATCTTGCGCCGCACGACGCCGAGCATCACGAAGATGTAGGCGACCATCACCGTGGTGAACAGTTCCAGGAAATCCTCGACCCACAGGTGCACCACCCAGAACCGCCAGAATTCGGCGACCGTGATGTGGGTTTCGGTGCCGGCCAACAGACCGACGGCATAGAACCCGGGAATCGCCAGGCCGGAGTAGAAGAACAGCCACGGCATGTTGAACTTGCTCTCGGTGCGCAACCGGGAGCGGATCGCCCGGAAGATGATCGCGATCCACAGGAACAACCCGATGACGAGCAGGATCTGCCAGAAGCGGGGCAGATCCAGATACTCCCATTGCTGGTCGAAGAAGATCGAGCCCTTGGCCCACTCCACTCCGAACGTGCTCAACGCCGTGCCGGTGATCGTGCCGGCGACCACCAGCGCCAGCGCCGCCAGCAGTCCGGTGACCAGCCACGACTGTCGCTTCGGCTCCCGGCCGGAGATGATCGGGGCGAGGAAGATGCCGGCGGCCAGGAACGACGCCGCGGTCCACAGCAGAGACAGCTGGACGTGCCAGGTGCGGGCGAGGTTGAAAGGCAGCAGCCGGGCCAGGTCGAGGCCGAAGAAGCTGGTCAGATCGGCTCGGTAGTGCTCGATCGCGGCGCCGAGGGTCGCCTGGCCGAGGAAGAGCACGGCGACGACGAGGAAGAACCATCCGGTGACCCGTTGCGAGGGGGTGATCGCCACCTGACCGGGCTGCAGGAAGGCCAGGGTCGGGCTGTCGTTGCCGTGCCAGCCGATCTTGCGGCTCCACCGTCCGTACAGGGCGAACAAGGCCCCCAGCCCACCCAGCAGGGCGACCAGCGACATCGCCGACCACACCATGATGTCCGCGGTGGGACCGTTGCCGACCCGATGTTCGGCGGGCCAGTTGTTCGTGTAGGAGTAGTCCAGGCCGGGTCGTTCCGCGGCCGAGGCCCAGGCCGTCCAGCCGAAGAACGCCGTCAGGTCGTGGATCTCGTCCGGATCGGTGATCATCCTCGGCACGAGGCCGTACTTCGTGGAGTCTTCGCCGAAGACCTGCGCGTAGTGCTGGGTGAGGTGGTCGAAGGCGGCGACCTGCTCGGGGGTGAGCACCAGCGTGCCGGACTTCTCGTCGTACCGGTTGGTACGCATCATCTCGATCGTGGCCGCCGTCGGGTCCTGGACGCCCTGATCGCGCAGCTGCGCGGTGACGTACTCGGTGGAGAGCCGCAGGTACTCGGCGGTGTAGTCCGGCCCGAGGTAGCCGCCGTGGCCCATCACCGACCCGTACTGCTGCAACCCGCGACGCAGGAAGATCGCCTGGCCGTTCGTGATGTCGTCATCGGTGTAGACGACGTCGCCGCTGTCGGTGACGACCCGTTCGGGCTGGGGCATCCCGTCGCTGTACGTGCGATAGGCGAGGATTCCCATCACGGTGAAGCCGAAGAGCATCACCAGGGCGACGCCCTGTACCCACCCCTTGGAGATCGCGATCGCCGAGCGTCCGTCCCCGGCCGTTCGACGGTCGACTCCCTGCCTGCCGGCACCACTCGTCATAGCGCGTCGCTCCTACCGTCACTCGGCGGTTTTCGCGCGAGGCTAGGCCGAGCCGGACGGACGGCGCCGGTCTTTCGACCGGGTTTATTCCGGCGTCACGCCGAGTGGGTGCGACTCCGGGTCCCGTTCGCCGGCAGCGATTCTCCGGTCGGGACGGGGTCGAGATGGTCGTCGACCCCCGGGGACGGACGGTGAGAGTCCGCCGTGGACGAGCCGGTCCGGGAGTCGACGCCCAGCACGACCAGGCAGGCGGTCGGCCCGACGAACGGCAGCAGCTCCTGCAGATGCAGCGGTCCGGGCACCTGGGTCAGGATGTCGCGCAGGATCCGGGCGTGCACGGCGCAGGCGAGTTCCCGGTCGTCGTCGACGATCCGGTAGAACGGGCACGGCGTGATGCCGACTCGCAGGCGGGGTTCGTCGAGCTCGGGGCTGAGCCCGGCATCGTCGAGATGCTCGTACAGCGCGTCCAGCTGATGCAGAGCCGCCTCGTCCAGGCCGGCTGTCCGGTCGGGATCGGGCATGATCCTGCGAAGCAGATCGCCCTTCTCGCGGGCTCTGTCGATCCGGCGCCGGGCGGCCGCGTTCATGCTCGGGTCGTCCACCGGCAGGTAGACGACCGGTGGCCTCCCCCGCGCTCCCGTCGGGCGGGCCTGCGAGGTGACGAACCCCTCCTTCTCCAGCGTCTGGAGATGCTCACGCGCGGTGTTGATGTGTAGGCCGGTACCGTCCGCGAGCTGCTTGAGCGTGCTGCCCGGCGCAGCCTGGACCTCGCGCAGGAGCCGAACGCGGCTCGGCTCCGCCAGGCCACGGAAATCAGTCGTCCGGCGGGGCATGGTTCCATCGTGCCCCCTGCCTTCGGGACGGACCACCCCCGGTGGTCTCCGTCCGGCCGGCCGTGGGGTATCTCCCGTCGGTGTGGACGACGGGCCGCCCTGAGACTCCGGCCTTCCCGGCGGGCGGACGGATGTGCGTCCATCATCGTGGGCTCCCCCGCCGGACGACGGCGTCCGCTCGGGAACGACGGACCGGAGATTCCCTCGCCGACCGGTTGCCGGCCGAACCGCCGGGGTGCGTTCGAATGGTGA
>JBDIAG010000309.1:0-5800 GCA_039812305.1 Actinomycetales bacterium
GTGGTGCTCTACGGCGACTGCGCGATCAACCCCGCCCCGAACGCGGCCCAGCTCGCCGACATCGCCATCCAGAGCGCGGACTCCGCGATCGCCTTCGGGATCGAGCCGCGGGTGGCGATGCTGTCCTACTCCACCGGCAGCTCCGGTTCGGGCGAGGACGTCGTCAAGGTGCGCGAGGCGACCGACATCGTCCGCGCCAAGCGTCCCGACCTGCTGGTGGACGGCCCGCTGCAGTACGACGCGGCCACCACGATGTCGGTGGCGCGGAGCAAGGCGCCGGATTCGAAGGTGGCCGGGCAGGCGACGGTCTTCGTCTTCCCGGATCTCAACACCGGCAACACCACCTACAAGGCGGTGCAGCGCAGCGCCGGGGTGATCAGCGTCGGCCCGATGCTGCAGGGCATCGCCAAGCCGGTCAACGACCTCTCCCGCGGGGCGCTGGTGGAGGACATCGTCTACACGATCGCGCTCACCGCCATCCAGGCCGCGAATCCCTGAGGCATTCCAGCGCCGCCCACACCTCGGCCCGGTCGGCGAACCGCTCCAGGTCGCGGCCGAGCAGCTTGGCGACGCCGGCGATCCGGCTGCGCAGCGTGTGCCGGTGGATCCCGAGGGCTCTGGCGGCCGGATCCCAGGCGCAGTTGTGCGCCAGCCAGGTGCGCAGCGTCTCCAGCAGCTGCTCCCGCTCGGCCTCGGGACGGCTGAGGACGGGAGCGAGCATCCGGCTGGCGACGACGGCCGCGCCACCGGCGTGCAGCACCCCGAGCATGCCGTCGGCGGCGACGTCCTCGAAACGCACGAAGAGCCGGTCCGCCCCGGAGCGGGCCACGGCTCGGCGCGCTTCCTCCAACCCGACGCGGAACTCGCTCCAGGCCACCGGGGTGGAGCAGCCGGCGGACACCCCGGCGCGTTCCAGCAGCGCACGGAGCCGGTCGACATTGCTGTGATGGCTGATCGTCACCAGCCGGTCGTCGTGCTCGGCGAAGAACAGCTCGCCGCGCCGGTGCTGGACCAGCTGCTCCAGTTCGTTGGACAGCTCCTCGAACGAGCCCGCCGGCTCGACCACGCAGACGCACACCGGGGCGGCCGGCAGCGGCCCCCACAGGCGCCCGGCGGTCCGGCCGGCCACCGACACCGAACCGGCCAGGATCAGCTCGAGCAGACCACTGCGCAGGTGGCGGCGCGCGGCCTCGATCGCCCGGCTCTGGTCGAGCGCGATGCTGGCCAGCGCGATCACGCTGGTGACCAGGTCGTGCCCGGCCGGCTCCAGCGGCGCCGCGGTGCCGACGGCCAGGACGCCGCGGGTGCCCCGCGACCGGCCCAGCGTCTGCAGGGTCACGTCCACGCCGGTCCCGGCGATCCGCGCGCCGCCGGAGCCGCCCCCGAGAACCCGCTGGACGGCCTGCTCGACGTCGGCGATCACCTCGGCCGGCGGCTGCAGGCGGGTGATCAGGCTGACGCGCCGGCCGGCGCCGTCGAAGAGGGCCACCCAGCAGCCGAGCTGGCGTTCCAGCTCGCGCAGGACGGCGGCCAGACCGTCCGGGCGCAGGGCGGCCCGGGCGACCGCCCGGTGCGCGTTGAGCGACCACTCCAGCCGCTCGCGCTGCTGGCGGGCCTGGGCGTCGCCGACGAAGGCGATCACCGCCATGAACGGGGTCTTCCGGTCGACCTCGATCAGGGGCAGGCCCCGCGTGGCGCACTCCGCGACCACGTCCGGCGGGACCTCGTCGTGCACCACGCCGCGGGAGAAGCCGAGCCCGGCGACGCCCCGATCGAGCAGCCGGGCGACATAGGCGCCGACGTCGGTGTCGTCGCGAGCGAACTGGATGCCGTCGGTCAGCAACAGACCGCCGGGAGCCAGCCACGGGGTCGGGTCGAGCAGATCGGAGTTGTGCACCCAGGCCAGCGGCGTACGCAGTGCCGCCTCGTCCTCGGGGACGGTCAACAGTCGCAGGTGCAGATCCGGTTGAGCGAGTAGCGTCTGCAATGTCGGCGACGTCAGCGTCGGCGACCTGGGCACTGCGTCACCGGATCCGGGTGCCATAGTGTCCAGTTCTACCTGAAGACTTCGACGAAGTGTCGATGGTGTCCGCTCGCCGGAACCGGCGAGAATGGCCAACACCCACCCCCCGAAACGGACGGAGCCCATGACCACCCAATCTGAGCCGATCCAGACCGACTCCCTCCTGGCCGGCGACGCGAGCCTTTCCAACGACGACGTCGCCGCCCTCGACCTCGCTGGTGTGTTCCACTCCTGGTCGGCCCAGGCCAAGATCAATCCGCTGCCGATCGCGGGGGGTGCCGGCTGCACGCTCTGGGATCACGACGGGCGCGAATACCTGGACTTCTCCAGCCAGCTGGTCTTCACCCAGCTCGGCCACCAGCACCCGAAGATGATCGCGGCGATCACCGAGCAGCTGAACACGCTCGCCACCATCGCTCCGGCCCACGGGAACCTGGTGCGGGCCAAGGCCTCCCAGCTCATCACCAAGCGCGCGCCGGAGGGTCTCAACAAGGTCTTCTTCACCAACGGCGGCGCCGACGCCAACGAGAACGCGATCCGGATGGCGCGGCTGGTGACCGGGCGGGACAAGGTCATCTCCCGGTACCGCTCCTACCACGGCAACACCGGTGGGTCGATCGTGGCGACCGGCGACTGGCGGCGGATGCCGAACGAGTTCGCCCGCGGCCACGTGCACGTCTTCGGCCCGTACCTGTACCGCAGTGAGTTCTGGGCGACCACGCCCGAGGAGGAGTCGGCCCGGGCGCTGCAGCACCTGGAGCGGGTGATCCAGGCCGAGGGCCCGCAGACCGTCGCCGCGATCCTGCTCGAGACCATCCCCGGCACCGCCGGCATCATGGTCCCCCCGCCCGGCTACCTCGCCGGTGTGCGCGAGATCGCCGACAGGTACGACCTGGTGCTGATCCTGGACGAGGTGATGGCCGGCTTCGGCCGCACCGGCAACTGGTTCGCCCTGGACGCCTTCGACGTGCGCCCGGATCTGATCACCTTCGCCAAGGGCGTCAACTCGGGCTACGTGCCGGTCGGCGGCGTGGTCATCTCCGACGAGATCGCCGCCGCCTTCGACGAGCGGGTCTTCCCGGGTGGGCTGACCTACTCCGGCCACCCGCTGGCCGCCGCGAGCATCGTTGCGGCGCAGACGATCATGGACGAGGACGGAGTGGTCGACAACGCCGCCCAGGTGGGCGCCGAGCACATCGGCCCGCGCCTGTACGAGATGGCGGAGCGCCACCAGGTGATCGGCGAGGTGCGCGGGCTCGGCGTCTTCTGGGCGGTCGAGCTGGTCGCCGACCGGACGACGAAGGAGCCGCTGCCGGCGGCCGCCATCGGCGCGCTGAAGTCCGACCTCGTCGCCGGCGGTCTGCTGCCGTTCTTCGCCGACAACCGGCTGCACATCGTGCCGCCGGCGATCATCACCCCCGCCGAAGTCGAGCGTGGCCTCGACATCGTCGACGCCGCCCTGGGTCGCCTGACCTTCTAGACGATCACGGCACGATCCGGAAGCCCGCCGGCAGGGTCCGGCGGCCGGTGAGAGCCCGGAGCAGCGGCGCCGCCTGGTCGGTGGCGATCGCGATGTCGGCGGCCAGCACGAGGCAGGCGCGCACCGGTTCCGCGGGCAGCGGGCCGGTGCGCACCTGCAGCTCACGTTCGAGGGCGTCCGCGAGGTCGAGGCTGTGGACGACGAGTTCGAACGTGCGAGTGGGCAGGTAGTCACGCAGCCGCATGCCCCCGGCGCGGGTGGTCACCAGCGCGTCGAGCTCGGTGGCCCGGACCGCCGCCAGCGCCTCGTCCAGCAACCCCTGCGCGGTGGCCACCGGGTCGTCGCCCAGCTCGAGCCCCGCCTCGACCCCACGCCGGGCCACCTGCGCATTGAGATCGGGCAGGGAGGGGACGGTCAGCACCGCCAGGTAGTAGTCCAGCGGCGCCTCCCGATCGCGGGCACCGGCCGGGGAGCGCACCCCCTCGATGACGGTGACCAGGGCCCGGGCGGCGTGGCCGGCCAGCGAGCGGACGCTCCACTCCCCCAGCCCCGGAGCCTCCCACCCGTCGGCCGGCACGGCGGCCAGCATCGCCACGAAGGCCGTCCCAGCGGCTGCGAACTCCTCGACCTCGTCGGCCATCGCGGCGGCCCTCAGCCCTCGGGCAGTGGGTCGTCGCGGGAGGGCAGCACGATCCGGGCGAAGACCGGACGATGGTCGCTGCCCTTGCGGACGTCGTCCTCGTCCACGCCCTGCGGGTCGCCGTAGCTGAGCACCCGCAGGCGCGGATCGACGAGGATGGCGTCGATCCGGGCTCGGGGACGCTGGGCGCTGAACGTCTTCGGCGCCCGCGGATCCGGGTCGACCGCCCAGTTGGACAAGGTCCGCCAGCTCGCGCCGTCGGGTCGCTCGTTCAGGTCGCCGGCCAGCACCGTCGGCACGTCGTCGGCGAGGCCCTGCAGCATCGTCTCCACGTGCGCGGCGCGCTGCCCCTCGTCCAGACCGAGGTGCAGGCAGGTCACGCTGACCGCCGCCCGGCCGGGCAGCGCTACCCGGGCGCGGACGAAGCCGCGCGGTCGCGTGCGCCACCCGGCGACCGAAAGGCGATGGGCACGAACCGCTTCGACGTCCGTGCGAAGGCTGGTGAGGATCGCCGCGCCGGCGGCCGACCGCCCACCGTCGGCGAAGTAGAGACCGGTCCGGCGGGCCAGCCCGGCGAGCTGGTTGCGGGTGACGACCAGTCTCGGCGTCTCCTGCAGGCACAGCACATCGGGGCGGGCGGCACCGATCACCCGGGCCACCGCCGCCGGGTCGCCGTGCATGTCCTTGATGTTCCAGGACATCACCCGCAACACGTCCGGCGGTGGCTCCTCGGCCTCGAGTGCGTCACGCGCGTCGGCGTCCGGGGCGGCGGCAGCGATGGGGCTCACGGCACGAGGCTACGTCAGGCGCCGCGGCGGGCCAGGTCGGCCATGCCCACGACATTGGCCAACGGGCCCTGCTGGGCCACGACGACCTCCGGCACCGGCCGGTAACCGCGTCCGGTCAGGTTGCGCTCCAACGACTCCCGGGCCGAGGTCAGCAGCAGGTCGCCCGCGTCGCTGACCCCGCCGCCGATGACGAACATCGAGGGATCCAGGGCGGCGCAGATGTTGGCCAGGCCGACGCCGAGCCAGTGCCCCACCTCGTGGAAGAGCTCGATCGAGACCCGGTCCCCCGCCCGGGCGGCCTCGGTGACCAGCGCTCCGACGATCTGCTCCGGCCGGCCGCCGGCGCGGGCCAGGAGATCGGCGCCGACCGGCGAGCCGGACTCCGCGAGCTCGCGCGCCTCCCGGCCGAGGGCGTTGCCCGAGGCGTACTGCTCCCAGCATCCCCGGTTGCCGCACTCACACCGGTGCCCGCCGGGCATGATGATCATGTGGCCGAACTCCCCGGCCATCCCGTTGAGACCGCGATCGAGCCGGCCGTCGAAGACGAGCGCGCCGCCGATGCCGGTGCCCAGGGTGATGCACACCAGCCGGGACTGTCCCCGCCCGACCCCGAACCGGTACTCGGCCCACCCGGCCCCGTTCGCGTCGTTGTCCACCAGCACCTGTCGTTCCAGCCGCTTGGAGAGCCTGTCCCGCAAGGGTTCCCGTCGCCAGGCCAGGTGCGGGCTGAAGAGCACCGTGCTGCCGTCGGCGGAGACGAAGCCGGCCGCGCCGACACCGACCGCGCCGACCGGGCGCTCGGCCTGCTCGGCCAGCTCCTCGACCACCTCGACGATGGTGTTCTCCACCGCCACGACGTCCCGGCCCGG
>JBDIAG010000310.1:0-5795 GCA_039812305.1 Actinomycetales bacterium
CCGGGCACGGCGACCCGGAGATCCTCGACCTGCTGCCGGCGACGATCCCGGCGTCCCGCGTGGCGCTGGTCGGCATGCACGACTGGACGGACGACACGCTCCCGCCGCTGGCCGCGGACTGGGGGCTGACCGTCTTCCCTCCGGACGAACTGCGTTCCGAGAGTGGCTCCTTGATCGAGTGGCTGCGCGGCACGGGGGTCTCCAAGGTGGCGATCCACTTCGACGTCGACACGATCGACGCGAACGAGATCCAGTTCGGTCTGGGTGCCGACCTGGGCGGGCTCACGATGGCTCAGGCGCGGCGGGTGGTCGCCGACATCGAGAACGAGGTGGATGTGGTCGCACTGACCATCGCCGAGTTCATCCCGCGACAGGTCATCCATCTGCAACGGCTTCTGGACGGCTTTCCGCTCCTCGGTGGCGGCTGAGGTCGACCGGACATGGCCGACCTGGCGAGACTGCCTGAGCTCGAACGCGGTACGAACACGCAGTCCGCGCTCGCGTTCTTCGACGACTGTGCGCCGACCCAGGTCGATGAGATGCTCGGCAGCTGGCGGGGATCCGGCCTGCCGACCGGGCACCCGCTCGACGGGCTGCTGGAGTTGTATGGCTGGCACGGAAAGCGTTTCGACACAGCCGAGGTCGTCCATCCCCTGGTGTTCGGCGACGATTCCGGTCTCTTCGCCGTGAACCCCGCCCTCGTCCCGATGGGACTGGTCATGCGCGCCGGCCGACTGGTCCGCGCCGGCTTCGCGACGCGGCTCGCGAGGGGGGTGCTGCGGGCCGCGCGCACCACCAGGCCCGGTGCCCGCCTACGGACGATGGAGTACCGGGGATCCTCGACGGCGACGATGATCTACGACGCGCTGCCGATCAACGACCACTTCCGCGCGGTCGACGAGGACACCGTCATCGGCGCGATGGACCTGCGGGGCACGCCGCAGCCGTTCTTCTTCGTGCTGAGACGCCGGACCGCCGCCGACCCGGACGGGCGCGCCCACCCCCTGGCCTGAGACAGCCGCGCTCAGGCCCGAACACCTCCCGGCCGTGGCACTGGATATCCTGGGACGGATATGGCGCATCTTCTGGGGGCTGAGGCCCTGCACCTCGAGTACCCCACGCGGGTCGTGTTCGACTCGGTGACGGTCGCGGTCGAGGAGGGGGACCGCATCGGTGTCGTCGGCCGCAACGGGGACGGCAAGTCCAGTCTGCTGGGGATGCTCAGTGGCCTGGTGCAGCCGCAGTCCGGCCGGGTGACGAGGCGGGGCGGCGTGCGATTCGGCGTGCTGTCGCAGAGCGACGACCTCGACCCGGCCGCGACGGTTGGGCACTCGATCGTCGGGGACCGTCCCGAGCACGAGTGGGCCGGCGACGCGGCCGTCCGCGATGTGATCCGTGGGCTGGTCGCCGACGTGCCGTGGCAGGCCGCGATCGGCGAGCTGAGCGGTGGGCAGCGACGTCGGGTCTCGCTGGCCGCGCTGCTGGTCGGCGAATGGGACGTGATCGCCCTGGACGAGCCGACGAACCACCTCGACGTCGAGGGCATTGCCTGGCTGGCCGACCACCTCAAGCGGCGGTGGCCGAGGAACGCCGGTGGCCTGCTGGTGGTGACCCACGATCGCTGGTTCCTCGACGAGGTCTGCACCGAGACCTGGGAGGTGCACGACGGCATCGTGGAGCCGTTCGAGGGCGGCTACGCCGCCTACGTGCTGCAGAGAGTGGAGCGCGACCGGATCGCGGCGGCCACCGAGGCCAAACGGCAGAACCTGATGCGCAAGGAGCTCGCCTGGCTGCGCCGCGGCGCGCCCGCTCGTACGAGCAAGCCGAAGTTCCGCATCGAGGCCGCGAACCAGCTGATCGAGGATGTGCCGCCAGTCCGCAATCCCCTTGAGCTGCAACGGATGGCGGTCGCCCGCCTGGGCAAGGACGTGGTCGACCTGGAGGACGCGGGCGTGCGCTACGGCGACCGCGACGTGCTGCGCGACGTCACCTGGCGGATCGCCCCGGGCGAACGGACCGGGATCCTCGGCGCGAACGGCAGCGGTAAGACGACGCTGCTGAACCTGGTCACCGGCACGGTGCAGGCGACCTCCGGGCGGGTGAAGCGGGGCAAGACCGTCCGGCTCGGGCTGCTGGATCAGCAGTTCTCCCAGCTTGCCGAGATCGGTGACGACCGGGTGCGCGAGGTGCTGGCCCGCACGAAGACCACGTTCACGATCGACGGGAAGGACCTCACACCGGCCCAGCTTCTGGAACGGCTCGGTTTCGCCCGCGAACATCTCTCGGCGCGGGTGGATGATCTCTCCGGCGGGCAGAAGCGACGGTTGCAGCTCCTTCTCCTGCTGTTGAGCGAACCCAACGTGATCGCTCTGGACGAGCCGACGAACGACGTCGACTCCGACATGCTGGCCGCAATGGAGGACCTGCTGGACTCGTGGCCCGGCACACTGATCGTCGTGTCCCACGACCGCTACCTGCTGGAGCGGGTCACCGACCAGCAGTACGCGATCCTGGAGGGCCGCCTGCGCCATCTGCCCGGCGGGGTGGAGGAGTACCTGCGGCTGCGGCAGATCCAGGCGACCCGTCCGCCCGTCGCGGCGTCGCCCGGCCCGGCGAACGACGGCGAGAGCCCGTCCGGGCTGTCCGGCGCCGAACGACGCACCGTGCAGAAGGAAGTCAGCTCGATCGAACGCCGTCTCGACCGGCTGAGCACCGAGGTGACGAGACTTCACGAACGGATGGCCGACCACGACCAGAACGACTACGAGGGCTTCCAGCAACTCGCGGATCGCTTGCGTGCCGTCGAGAACGAGACGGCCGAACTCGAGGAACGCTGGCTGGAGCTGTCGGAGCTGATCGGCTAACCGTGGGCCTTCGTCGGCAGTAGGGACTCGACGTATGCGGAGAGTCGAGCGGCGCCGGTCATCTGGGCAAGTCCGCGCGACCTGAGCTGGCTCCGCCACTCGACCAACGTCCCGGTGAGCGCCTGGAGGCTGCCGGCGTCTCGAAGCTCGACCACGACGGTCGCGATGGTGCTGAGATGGTGGCCTCCCCGGCGCAGCAGGTGCGCCAGTTCGGCGTCACGCACGTCGGAAGCGCGATATCGACGGTACCCGGTGCGAGGTTCGCGCTCCGGCCTGAGCACGCCGGCACGTTCCCACGCCCTGAGCGTGGCCGGACTGACGTCGAGGCGGCGGGCGAGCTCACCGATGCTGTACGACCCCCGAGTGCCGCGGGCCTCGGTCGGGGCGTCCGCGCCCAGCTGGGTCAGCGCCGCTTCGACCGTTCGCAGGGTGTCGCGGTCGCGGGTCAGGAGGGCGTGCCCCCGATCGATGAGTTCCAGCGCCTCGTCGAGGTCGCCACGGGTGACGGCGAGCATGATGCGTCGGCTTGCCGGGTAGCCGAAGGCGGGGACGAGTGCCAGGTAGGCGGCGACGCCCGCCGCATGCATGGCCGTGTAGTCCCGGTAACCATTCGGGCTGCGGCGAGCGGGCGGGATCACGCCGGCTTCCGCATAGTTGCGGATCGCCTGCGTGGACAGACCATGCGGACGAGCGACGTCGACGGATCGCACCCTGACCTCCGGTTGAGGGTTCGGACCGAGTACCAGCGGACGGGAGGCCGCAAAGTCCCCACCGTTCTTTCAACGGCACAATCAAGGGACATGGCCCCGCACAGCAACACCGTATCCGGCGACTTCGACCTGACGATGGACGAGCTCCGCGCCGTCGCGCACTACGTGGTGACGCACGCGGCCGACGTTCTGCCCGTGTTCGAGCAGTCCGTTCCCGACGACCCCCGTCCCCGTGTCGCGATCGAGGCGGCATGGACGTTCATCAACGGGGCGAACAGGACGAAGCTGCAACGCGTCGCCGCACTCGACGCTCATCGAGCTGCCCGCTCCGCCCCTTCGGAGGCGGCCCGCCTCGCCGCCCGTTCCGCCGGGGACGCGGCCTCGGCGGCGTACCTGCATCCGATCGCTCAGGCGAGTCAGGTCGGCCACATCCTGCGGGCCGCCGCGAGCGCGGCCCGGATCGGGGAGCTGGCGGCCGGCGGCGACCCCGCCGTCGGCGATGCGCTGTTGGAACGATCACGACAGCGAGCCACGGCGGTGCTCGTCGATGTCCTCCGGCGGTACCCGCACCCACCTCGGGGACGAAGTCGCGTCAGCCAGCTGATGCATGCCCTGGACCTGTCTCTGCGCCGGCCCGACGAGGGGTCGTCGTCGCCCATCGGGAGCGCGCCGGCCGACGAGCCCGGCCGGGAGTCGCTCGACCCCGGCGCGACGGGGCCGATCAGGCGAGACGCCGGCCAGTCGCGACCGGCCAGGCGTGGCGCACGGACCACGGCACCCGGCGCTCTCACCCTCAGTGAGGACGATCGCCGAACCCTCGCGCCGTGGGCGGCCGATTGCGCCGAGCGCACGCTTCCATTGTTCCTCGCGGTGGCGCCCGACGACCCGCGGCCGCGCGAGGCTATCGACGGAGCACGCGCTTTCGCCCGCGGGGAACTGCGCATCGGAGTGGCTCGCGAACTGGCTGCCCGGGCTCATGCCGCGGCGCGCGACGTCACCGACCCGGCCGCCGTCGCCGCGGCGCGAGCGACCGGTCACGCTGTCGCGGTCGCCCACATGGCGTCCCATGCCCCCGGCGTTGCCTACGGGGCGCTCGCGCTCTCCCGGATGACGCCGGAAGGGATGCAGGCGGCCGTCGACGAAGTGCGCTGGCAGATCCGCCACGCCTCTCCCGAGGTGAGAGCGGTGATGCGGAAGCTGCCTGAGCGGCAAGAGGGAAAAGGTCTGCTGGCGCGACTCGTCCACCAGCTCCAGTCGGGTCTGGCCGCGCCTGCCCCGGACGAACGAGGATAGCGACCAAGGATCGCTAGCCTCGTCACCCGTCCACGGGAACCCCAGTGATTCATCGTATGAATGATGCTCGCAGTGTGCATTCAGCCACTTCTGCGGCGCGAGCACTCCGTTCGCCAGCGCGGCAGGTTGCCGAGTCGAGACATCCGAAAACCACGATCTTCAAGGCCGGGGAGGGGTCCTCAAGTGCTCTGCGAGGGGCACCGGACGACGGTGTCGACCTCGAGGAAGCGCTGCTCGCCGAGCACGGTGTAGTGCAGCCCGCCGTCGGTGATGCAGTCGCAGGTTCCGGCGAGCATCGTCGCGTCGCGGTGCTTGAGCTCGGTGCGGTGGATCCAGCCGGTGGTCTTACCGAGGCCGAGTGCTCACACTGTGTCCGCGGCGGTGTCGGATCGCGTGGTTGCGGTGCCTTGATGGCCTGCGGCGACGAGTTGGGGGACCAGGGCAGAGCCGATCCATCCGTGGCACCAGTGACAAGGATGTTCATTGTTCTCCTCGCAGTGGTTGAAATCCGGCCGATGGGGTTGGCAGTCACCAGGCAACGGGGCCGTTGACGTCGGTGAAGGTCCCGGTGGGGCCATCGGCGCCGATGGTGGCCATGGCAACCGCCTGGCGAGCACCGTCCTGCGGTGTCCCGGTCCCGCGGTGGTTGTTCAGGTCGGTGGCGACGAATCCGGGGCAGACCGCGTTGACGAGGATCTGCTCGGAGGCGAGGTCACGGGCGTACATCATGGTCACCGCCGTCAGCGCGGTCTTGGAGGGTACGTAGCCCAGTGCGATCGGATCGGCGTTGGCGAAGTCGGAGATCGCCGCGAGGGAGCCGGCGCTGCTGGATACGTTGACGATCCGCGGGCTGTCGGAGCGGCGCAGCAGGGGCAGGAACGCGCTGCTGACGGTGATGACGCCGAACACGTTCGTCTCGAACACGTAG
>JBDIAG010000311.1:0-5794 GCA_039812305.1 Actinomycetales bacterium
CGATTCGACCGTGAAATCGGTCGTCAGCACGTCGAACCGGCGGATCGACTCGGCGCGGGACACGGCGGTGTTGGCTTCGTCGACCGCCGATTGCAGGGCGGCCAGCACCCTCTCGTGCCGCACCGCGGAATCGACGTCGAGCGGCTCCAGGATCCCCTCGTTCGCCGCCCACGCGGGCAGCATCTCGGCGTCCAGCGTGATCAGTGCGCCGATGAACGGCTTGCCGTCGCCGACCACGATGCACTGGCTGATCAGCGGGTGCACGCGAAGCCGGTCCTCCAGGGTGGTGGGGGCCACGTTCTTGCCGCCGGCCGTCACCAGGATCTCCTTCTTCCGGCCGGTGATCCGCAGGTAGCCGTCCTCGTCCAGCGACCCGAGATCGCCGGTGCGGAACCAGCCGTCGACCATGGTCTCCGCCGTGGCCGCCGGGTTGTTGTGGTAGCCCCGGAACACGTGCGGGCCGCGCACGAGCACCTCGCCGTCGTCGGCGATGCGCACCGACACGCCCGGCAGCACCGGGCCGACAGTGCCGATCTTGCTGCGTTCCGGGCGGTTCACGGTGGTCGGCGCGGTGGTCTCGGTCAGTCCGTAGCCCTCCAGCACGGTCA
The DNA here is from genome assembly GCA_039812305.1 of Actinomycetales bacterium. Lineage (GTDB taxonomy): Bacteria > Actinomycetota > Actinomycetes > Actinomycetales > CAWJMD01 > JBDIAG01. The sequence continues at coordinate 609 of JBDIAG010000311.1, forward strand.
GCCCGATGCCTCGGTAGAAATGCCCCAGATGCTCGGCCAGGGGCGCGCCACCCGAGACCGCGTACTGCGTGCGACCCCCGAACACCGCCCGGATCTTCGGGTACACCAGCCGGTCGAAGACCCGGTGCCGAACGCGCAGCCCGATGCCGGCCCGGCCGGTGTCCTTGGCCTTGCTGTACTCGATCGCGGTCGCCGCGGCACGCCCGAACAGCTTGCCCTTGCCGCCGGCCAGGGCCTTCTGCTCGGCGGAGTTGTAGATCTTCTCGAACACCCGCGGCACCGACAGCAGGAAGGTGGGCTGCACCTGAGGCAGCTGCTCGACCAGTTTGGTCGGGTCGTTGCAGTGGGCCAGCCTGGCTCCGCAGCTGAGACACAACACCTCGATGAACCGGGCGAAGACGTGCGCCAGGGGAAGGAAGAGCAGGGTGGAGGCGTCGTCGGCGCCGACCACCTCGTGCAGGGTCGCGCTGGTGTTCTCGCACAGGACGACGAAGTTGCCGTGCGTCAGCTCGCAGCCCTTGGGTCGCCCGGTCGTGCCGGAGGTGTAGATGATCGTGGCCAGGTCCTCCAGGCCCGCCAGCTGCCGCCGCCGCTCGATCTCCTCGTCGCCGACCTGCAACCCGTTCGCCACCAGTTCGGCGAGCCCGCCCTCGTCCAGCACCCAGACCCGGGCCGAGCTGTTCGTGGCGCGCACCGTCTCGGCGTGGGCCCGCGACTCGCAGATCACCACCGTGGTGGCGGAGTCGGCGAGGATCCACTCGACCTGCTCGGCCGACGAGGTCTCGTAGACCGGCACGGTCACCGCTCCGGCGAACCAGATCGCGACATCGGCGAGCGTCCACTCGTATCGGGTCGTGCTCATGATGGCCACGCGGTCGCCGGGCTGGACGCCGACGCCCGCCAGGCCCTTGGCCAGAGCCACCACCTCGTCGCGGAACACCGCCGCGGTGACGTCACGCCAGGTGCCGCCGACGAGCCGGGAGAACATGATCCGGCCCGGGCGCTCCGTTGCGAGCCGAACCACGAGATTCGTGATGTTCCACCTCGGATCGACCTCGACCATGAGATCGCTGCTTGCCTCGTGCACGCTGGCTCCTCACCGCCCCGGGCCGACACTGAGTAAAATCGTACGTCCTGGGCGAGGCGAAAACACGTCGTTGTCACTTCATCCCCTCCGTCGGGCTCAAGCCGTGGGGTCACTCGTCCGAGATCTCACTCGATGACTACGAACCTGCACTCGCCGAGCGACTCGACGATGCTGCGCTGCCCACAGTGCGCCGCGCTGCGCGCACCGGCCGCGCAGTGGTGCACGCAGTGCTACCAACGGTTCGAGCCGGAGCCCACCCCGGAATCCGCACCCGCGCAGCCCACGACGGCCCGCCACCGGGCGGTGCCGAACGCCCCCGAGGGCGCCGTGGACGAGCCGGCCGACGCCCTCACCGAGTGGGACGCCAGGTATCGCGCGGCGGCCACCGACCTGGACGACCAGGCCGTCGCCGAACGGGCGGAGTCGCTGATGGCCGAACTGTCCGGTCAGCATCCCGGCCTGGACGCCACCACGTCCTCGATCGCCCGCATCGCGGGCAGCCCCTCGGGCAAGGTGCTGGTGATCGTGGTCGGTGGAGCGGTCCTGCTCGGCACCGCGCTGCTGGCCATGTTCGTCCTCGGCCAGCTGCTGTGAGTCGAAGATTCGCGACGCGATCCGGCGGCAGCCAGGGTGAGCGGGGCGAAGGCCCGCTGGAGACGCTGAAGGGCGAATAGTCACATCGCACTGTTTCTCGCGACTCCCCCCACCCGCGATAACCTCCTGGGCAGGACGTTTCGTAGGTAGGCAGTCCGCGCGCAGGCAGTGAGCGGGCCTCAGGTAGGGAGCTACGCCGGATGGCGCAAACCACCACGAAGTCGACGGTGATCGCCGCGACCGCCGCAGAGGTTCTGGACGTCATCGCCGAACTGGCCGACTATCCGGCCTGGGCGGGCGGCGTGAAGCAGGTCGACATCCTCGAGGAGATCGACGGCTGGCCGGTCTCGGCGCGGTTCACGGTCGACCAACCGCCGATCACCGACACCTACGTGCTCGACTACTCCTGGGAGGTCGAGGAGGCCGGTGAGGGCACCGTCTCCTGGACGTTGTCGCAGGCGGGTTCGGTGATCAGCAAGATGGACGGCAGCTACGAGCTGCGCGAGCAGGGCGGGAAGACCGAGGTGACCTACCGGCTGACCGTGGACATCTCCATTCCCCTGCCGGGAATGGTCAAGCGGGCCGCGGAGAAGCGGATCGTCAGCACGGCGCTGTCGGATCTCAGTGCCCGGGTGGTCGGCTGAACCGTGCAGGGCACGCCCGATTCCGGCCGGATCATGCTGGTCGCCTCCGTCGCGGGTGCCGGGCTGACCGGGCTCGCGCCGGGTGGCGTCGCGGGTGGAATCGCCGCCACCGCGGTTCGCAACGGGCACAAGGCACTCCTGGTCACCACCGCGTCGGACGCGGCCGCCCCGCCGAACCGGGATGACCCCGCGGGCCACGAACCACGTGAGCTGGCGACCGGTCTCTACGGCCTCCGGCTCGACCCGGTCGGGTGCGCGAATCAGGTCTGGCCGGTGCTGGGCGGGCAGGTGCGTGCGGTGCTCGACGACTTCGGTCTGGAGCCACCCCAGATCGAGGACGTGCTGCTGCTCGACGCCGCCAACCGGCTGTTCTCACTCCTGCAGCTGCGTCAGGTGCTGGACGAGAACCGGTGGGACGTGGTCGTCGTCGATCTCGGCGCGGCCAAGGCGGCGCTGGCCTTGCTCGGCCTGCCGGAACTGATCGCCTTCCAGCTGGACCGACTGCTGCCGACCGGACGGCGCGTCGAGCGGGCGGTGCGGGCCGGAGGCGAAGGCGTCGTCGACCCGCTCCTGGCCGGCTTGCCCCACCTCGGCGCGGAACTGCGCTCGCTGCGCGAGATGCTGGCTCCGGCGACGGCCTACGTCTGCCTGCCGGCGGAGTCGACGGCGGTGCCGGAGGCCATCTCGGCGATGGCCGGGCTTAGCCTGCTGGGGCACCGGGTCGCCGGTGCCGTGCTCACCGGCCTGGTCCCGGCCGAGCCCGGCGAGTGGCTGCGGCGCACGGCGCGGGCCCAGGCGCAGATCGTGAGCGACCTGCGGCGGCGGCTGGCCGGGACGGACACGGAGGTGTTGCCGACCCGGCATCCGGGAGGTGCCCCGCTGCCGGACGAGATGATGTCGGCGGTGGCCGCCGATCTGACCGCGATGGGGCACGATCCGGTGCGGACGCCCGTCTCGAGCGGGGTGCGGGTCGTCACGGTCGGGGACGAGTTCGAGCTCCGGTTGCCGCTGCCGTTCTCCGAGCGGGGCGACGTACGGGCGATGCGGCAGGAGGACGATCTCATCGTCGACGTCGGGGGTCATCGCCGGATGATCCGGCTGGCCAGCGCCCTCCGCCGGTGCACGGTCGCGGGGGCGCGGTTGCGCGACGGCGTGCTCACGCTGCGTTTCGTCCGTGACCCCCGGCTCTGGCGGGAATGACGATGACCGACGACAGAGCGGGCGACGCCGGGCGCGGCCCGGACGACCGGGGGGCGTTCGGATCCTCCGGCGTGGAGCGGGAACTCCTCGGTCTGATCGCCGCGCTGCGCGAGACGATGTCCGGCTTCGCCGCCACGCACGCTCCGCCGGGGGACCATCCGGGAGGCCCGGCCGACGGTCTGCCCACGACCTGCGGCGTCTGCCCGATCTGCCTGACCATCGCCACCCTCGCGCGCAGCCGTCCCGAACTGATCCGGCACCTGACCGATGCCGCCACGTCCCTCACTGCCGCCCTCGCCTGTCTGACCCATCCGGAAACGCCTGCGTCGCCCGGTCCGTCCGCGACGGCGGATTCTCCGCGGAGCGATCCGCAGCAGTCCCCGCCGGAGGAACCCCGGCGAGGCAGCCACATCATCGATATCGACTGAGGGCGCGCCAGCCAGTCCGCCCGGAAACCGACACCGGCAGCGTTGATTCCCGTCGCACCCGGACTCGGTGAGCGGTTCACACGTTCCCCGGCGCCACAGGACTAACCTCGCCTAGGCGGCTCGACCCAGCCCCGGGCCCAGAGGAGGACAGATGACGACGAACACCATCGGCGTTGACATCGGCGGAACCAAGATCGCGGCTGCCGTCGTGGCGTCGGACGGTCAGGTGGTCGACCGCGTACGACGGGACACACCCAGCCACAGCGAGGCCGCCATCCGGCGGACGGTGGCGGAGATCGTCCGCTCCCTGAAGTCCCAGTACGACGTGGGCGCCGTGGGGATCTCGGCCGCCGGCTTCGTGGACCGGCGCCGCCGGACGATCACCTTCGCGCCCAATCTGGCCTGGCGCAACGAGCCCCTGGCCGATCGGCTCACCGCCGACACCGGGTTGCCCGTCCTGGTCGAGAACGACGCGAACGCCGCGGCCTGGGGGGAGCACCGCCACGGCGCGGCCCGGGACGCCGAGGACACGGTGATGGTGACGATCGGCACCGGCATCGGCGGTGGCATCGTCATCAACGGCCAGTTGATGCGTGGCGGATACGGCATGGCGGCCGAGATCGGTCATATGCGGATCGTTCGTGGTGGCCGGTTGTGTGGGTGCGGCAGTCGCGGGTGCTGGGAGCAGTACGGCTCCGGCACCGCCCTGACCCGGATGGGCAAGGAGCTGGTGGCCAACGGTGGCCCCACCGCGGCCAGGCTCTCCGAGCTGGCCTACGGCGACCCGGACCTGGTGCGCGGCCAGTTCATCACGCAGGCGGCCAAGGAGGGCGACGCGGCCTGTATCGAGTTGTTCCGCGCCTTCGGCGAGGGCTTCGGTGAGGCCCTGGCCAGCCTGGCCGCGATCCTCGACCCCGAGCTGATCGTCATCGGCGGCGGCGCCTGCGAGGCGGGGGAGCTGCTGCTCACCCCGATGCGGGACGCCTTCGCCACCCACCTGACGGCGGCCGACTACCGCCCGATGGCGCCGATCGCCGTGGCCACGCTCGGCAACGACGCCGGGATGATCGGCGCGGGCGATCTCGCCCGGGAGCTGGTGTGAGCGACGATCTCGCGATCGGCGTCGACATCGGCGGCACGAAGGTGGTCGCCGGCCTGGTCACCGACGACGGCCGGATCCTCGACACCCGGCGCCGCTCCACCCCGGGCCGGGACGTCGTGGCGGTGGAGAAC
>JBDIAG010000312.1:0-5787 GCA_039812305.1 Actinomycetales bacterium
GATTCCGACCAGTCCAATTCGTAAAGCAGACATTTCAGGATCCTGCCTTTGCGAGAGTGTTGACCGCGGCGACGATCCGTTCGAGGTCGTCCTGTGAAAGACTGGGATGGACCGGCAGGGACAAGCACTCGGAAGCTGCGCGCTCGGTCTCGGCCAGGTATGCGGGGCTTTTGAAGGGTGCAAGGCGGTGGTTGGGGATGGGGTAGAACATGCCCGATCCTACGTTGTACTCCGAGCGAAGCGCTGCAGCAAGGCCATCGCGGTCATCAGGCACGCGAATGGTGTACTGGTGGAATACATGAGTGGCCCCATTCGCGATGGTGGGTGTGATCACGTTGACGAGGTTTTCGGTTAAGAAGGCGGCATTCTGCTGGCGCCTCCTGGTCCACGCGTCGACCTTGGTTAGTTGAACGCGCCCGATTGCGGCATGTATATCGGTCATGCGAGCGTTGAAGCCGACGACCTCGTTCTCGTATTGCCGCTCCATTCCCTGATTCCGATAGAGGCGCAGTCGTCGCTCAATTTCTGGCGATGCAACGGAGACCATGCCGCCTTCGCCCGCGGTCATATTCTTGGTTGGGTAGAGCGAGAACATGGCAAAGTCGCCGAAAGACCCGACAGGCGTGCCGGCGAGGCTTGCGCCATGAGCTTGCGCTGCATCCTCGAATAGACGCAGGCCGTGGTGTTCGGCGAGTTCAGCCAGCGCGGGCATGTTGGCAGGGTGGCCATAAAGGTGGACTGGGAGGATGGCGGCGGTGCGCTCGGTGATGGTGGCCGCCGCAGCTGTTGGATCTAAGCAGAAGGTATCGGGCTCGATGTCTGCGAAGACTGGAGTGGCGCCTGTCAGTGCGACAGAGTTCGCGGTGGCCGCGAACGTGAAGGATGGCACGATGACTTCGTCGCCCGGCTTGATTCCGGCGCTCAATAGTCCGAGGTGAAGACCTGAGGTGCCGGAATTCACTGCAACGCAGGCTCTATTTAGTCCGAAATGGTGAGCGAATTCGCTTTCGAAGGCTGCCACTTCTGGGCCTTGGGCGATCATGCCGCTTCTGAGTACTCGATCGACTGCGGCGCGTTCCTCGTCGCCGATGATCGGCTTGGCTGGGGGGATGAACTCGTGGGATGGGGAAGCGGTGGCCGCTGGAACTCGATGGATTGTTGACGTCGTCATTTGATTGTTCCGATCGGTGAAAGCTGGCCGCTTCGTTCGATGTAATGCTCGCCGGTGGTGGCGCTTCGCCATTCGCGGCCCTGAGCGTTGGCTAGTGGAAGTCCGTCACGGCCGACCCATCCGAGTGGGCGGGCCGGCACTCCGGCTACCAGCGCGTGGTCCGGCACGTCCTTCGTCACGACACTGCCGGCCGCGACCATCGACCAGGCGCCAATGGTTACTGGCGCCACACAGACTGCGCGCGCGCCGATTGATGCACCTTCACGGACAGTGACGCCAACGGGCTGCCAGTCGGCGGCGGATTTCGGGCTGCCATCGGGGTTTACCGCACGAGGGCGATGGTCGTTGGTAAAGACGGCAGCCGGTCCGACAAAGACCCCGTCCTCAAGAACTGAAGGTTCATAGACCAGAGCGCTATTTTGTATCTTGACGTGCCGGCCGACCGAGACGCCTGAACCTATATATGCACCACGTCCCACGATGCAGTCTGGGCCGATTTTGGCGTCTTCCCTGACCTGGGCTAAGTGCCATATCCGTGTGCCGTCGCCGATTGTAGCAGTGTGGTGTACGTCGGCGGATGGTTCGATATGTGGGGTCATCTGTCCTCGATATTTGCGCAGTATTTGATGTAGAGATGTGACCTATGGCTGATGGCGGCTTGCTTGTGCAACCCGAGAGTTCTGGTCGGGAGTTCAGCTGTTCCGTGCGCCAACCAGATGCGTGTCTCGTTGAGCAAAGGATGCGGCGCCCCGAGAGTCGTCGCTTGCCCGCGACCCAGCTAGCGCATGTGTGCGCATGAACTTGAAGGCGTCCTCGTGGAGGGAGAATCGGCGCATGCGGTCGGAGGCCTCGTCCAGATAGAGCTTTGGGACGCTTGCGTGGGAGATCAGGCGGTGACCTGCGTGCCGTCCGCGCTCCTCGTTGCCACCGAACAGTTCCTCGTGCATTTTGTCACAGCCACGTGGGCCGGTGAAGACGATCTCGATATCCGAGCGGCCGGAGTTCTCGATCGACAGCTGCACCGCGTGCAGCGCCGACTCGTCCCGGTCGAGCATCATCAGCTGCGCAGGGCCGAACCGGTGGATCTGGCGGCACAACTCCGAGCCGATCGAGCCACCAGCACCGGTGACAAGCACGCGCTTGCCGGTGATGTGGCTGGTGATGGTCGCTTCGTCCAAGGAGATCGGCTGGCGACCGAGCAGGTCGTTGACGTTGATCTCGCGCAGGTCACCGGGGCCCTTGGCCGTCGCCATCCTCTCTCTGACCGACGGCTGGATCAGCACACGCAGGCCGGCACCCTCCGCGCGGGTCTTCAGATCGCGAACCAGGTCAGCCTCGGCGGACGGCACGGCGATCACCAGCGTGCGTGCGTTCTTGCGCGCGGGGACAGATGCAATGTCCTCTCGGGTTCCCTGAACGCGGACGCCGGACATCCGCAGTCCCCGCTTCAGCGGGTTGTCGTCCAGCAGCGCCACCGGCTCGTAGGTGACGGTCACGTCGTGATGCAGCAGCTGGATGAGCTGCTTGCCGCCCCTGCCGGCGCCGAACACGATGACCGGCGTGCCCTTGCGGCGCAACGGCATCATGGCGCGGACCACGAACCGTGCCGCCCACATGCCAAGCAGCCCGAACGCGCCGGCCAGCAGCGGCACGCTGCGTGGCGTGAGGAACTCCGGCCCTCCGGCGACGGTGAGGATCAGGAGGATGCCTGAGGCTGCCACGCTCGACAGCGCCAGCGCGGCCGCCTCGTCGAAGCTCGCGGGCAGATAGCGGCGCAGGTACACCCCGGTAAGCAGCCCGGTGATCAGAATCGCGACCGGCGTCGCCGTCATCAGCGGCACGGTGCCGGCGCTCAGCTGGGGAGCGTCGAAGTCGAAGCGAGCCCACGCGCCGAGGGCTACGGCGACCATCCACACAATCGTGTCGACCGGGTACCACGTGCACAGCGACGTGGCTTGAAGCATCGGCGAGCCATGAGAACGCACGAGCTGGTCTCCTCGGGGGTACACCGCGGCGTCGCGGCCAAGAGCGTGGGGTTCGCCCTCTCTGACGGACAGATCCTGATTCGCCTGACCGGGGGTCTTGGTTCCCCCTAACCTGAAACCCAGTCGATCCGAGTTCGAATCCGAGGCAGGTTAGGGAAAAGTGACGGTTCAGGACTATTTACGGGTGCTCCGTCGGCACTGGGCGCTTGTGGCTTTAGCGCTCGCCTTGGGAATTATCGTCTCGGGCGTTGTGATCTACCTCACAACGCCTCAGTACCAGGCACAGGCTCGGATGTTCGTCTCGACCCAGTCTGGGCAGACCAACGCGGACCTCGTGCAGGGCGGCAACTTCACCCAACAGCGCGTGCAGTCCTACGCCGACGTGGCCACCTCGCCGCGCGTCCTCGAGCCGGTCATCGACGAGCTCAACCTCGAGGACAGCGCTTCTCAGCTGGCCAAGCGCGTGCGGGCTCAGGCGCCGGCCGAGACGGTCATCATCACTCTGTCGGCTACGGACCCCGACCCCGAGCAGGCCGCCACGATCGCCAATGCGGTCTCGGCCAGCCTGATCTCCACCATCGCCGACCTGGAGCGAACCGGCGCCGATGGCCAGTCGCCGGTCAAGGCGTCGGTCGTGCAGCAGGCCGTGGCGCCAGGCTCGCCCGTCACGCCGAACATCCCGCGCAACCTCGGTCTCGGTGCCGTCCTCGGCCTGCTGCTCGGCCTCGGCGCGGCGCTGCTGCGCGAGGCCCTCGACACCCGCGTCCGCACCGAGGAGGACATTCGCGCCCTGACGGACGCGACCGTGCTCGGCATCGTCCCCTTCGACAAGGAGGCCGAGGAGACGCCGCTGGTCGCCCATGCCGACCCACACGGCCTGCGATCCGAGGCGCTGCGCAGCGTGCGCACCAACTTGCAGTTCGTGGACGCCACCACGCACCCCAAGTCGATCGTCATCACCTCGTCGCTGCCGGGCGAGGGCAAGTCGTCCACGGCGGTCAACCTCGCGATCACGATGGCCGAGGCCGGGACCCAGGTGTGTGTCGTCGAGGCGGACCTGCGCCGCCCCAAGGCGGTCGGCTACCTCGGCCTGGAGGGCGGCGCGGGCTTGACGACCGTCCTCATCGGCGAAGCGGAATTGGACGACGTCCTGCAGCCGTGGGGTGGCGAGCTGGCCGCCGGCCGGCTCAGCGTGCTGGCGACCGGACCTCTGCCGCCGAACCCGAGCGAGCTACTCGGCTCACAGCGGATGCAGGACCTGATCGCGCAGCTGGAATCCGAGTTCGACATGGTCGTCTTCGACGCGCCGCCGCTGCTGCCGGTGACCGACGCGAGCGTCCTGGCGCGGCACTGCGGAGGCGTGATCCTCATGGTCGGCAGCGGCCGGGTGGATTCCAAGGCCGTGGTCGCCAGCCTCGAGAACCTCGCCAAGGTGGACGCACGTCTGCTCGGTGTGGTCGTCAACCGGGTGCCGATCCGCAAGCACGGCGGGTACTACTACCAGTACCAGGGCTACGCCTACACCTCCGATGCGGCCAAGCAGAGCGGCGAGCGTTCCGGCAAGGGCAAGCGTTCGTCGGCCCAGCAGAGCGTCCCGGCACCGCCGGCGCCGTTCGCCGCAACCGGCCCCGTGGTGACGGTCGCGAGCCCGGAAGGTGTGGTTCCGGAGCCCCGCGGACCGTTCCGCTCCAAGGTGTGAGGGTCGGCTTCGCTCAAATATGCCTAGGGGACTGCTGAATAATGCCGATTCACCACCGAGAGCAGGTCGCTGCCCTGCGGTGATGCTGCAACAGCAGGCTGAATTCGGGGTTTGTTCAGCAGTCTCCTAGCCCCGGTCTTTCATGAGGGCGGCCGTGATCGTGTTGGGGCTGGGTGACCGAGTCGCCTCGTGTTCGGTGTGATCGCGGGTACGACGACTGGCCGGCTGGCGCTGCCGGGCTGCGGGTCTCCGGGTGGTTGTGTCGTGGGCGGACGGAGCGGGTCAGGCTGGTTGCGGGATCGCGGCGATGTTCGCGAACACGGCGACGATTGCGGCGGCCCATGGCCAGGACTCCGGAATCCGCAGTCGGCGCCGACGAGCACCGTGGGTGATCCTGGCCGGGACGTGGAGGAATCGGTAACGCATGGCTTTCGGCTCGCAACTGGCGAGAACCTTCGCGTCGCCGACACAGCCCAGCAGCCGGGTCCAGGCGGTCAGGTCGGCCGCGATCATCGTCAGCGCGAGCCAGGTCTGGTTGATGTCGAACTGCCGGGACGGGAACCGGCCCAGACCCGAGTCCTTGGCGTGCCGGATGCGGTCCTCGACCCGCGCGTGCGCCCGGTGGCGTGCTTCGAGGAACGCGATCTGTCCGACCTTTGTGTTGGTGACGAAGGCCTGGCAGCGAGGAACTCCTCGGTGTTGTCGCACCACACCCCGAGCGGGTGGTAGCCGAAGGTCCGCTTGAACGTCGCGGCAGCGTTCTCCTTCTCGCTGTGCGCGACCACGGTCGTGGCGTCGATGTCGAGCTTGACGACCTCGCCGAGGTCGGTGCCGGCAACCCGGCTGGCGGGGACGCCGTCGGGCAGCTGTGCCCACACGTGGCGCCGGACCCGGGCACGGGCGGTCGCGATCTTCGTCAACCGGCCAGCAGT
>JBDIAG010000313.1:0-5774 GCA_039812305.1 Actinomycetales bacterium
TACGGCCCGCCGACCCTCGCCCGGGTGGTGGACGTGCAACAGGTCTTCGGCGCGGACGACGGCATCGTCGAGCAGCAGACCTGGCGGGCTCTGGTCTCCCCGACCTTCACCTGAAGCGGTCGCGCCCACCGCGTGGACCCGGCCCGGTCAGGCGCGGCGCAGAGTCGCCACGGCGTTGGCCACCACGACGATCGCGATCCCGACCCATTCGTGCAGGGCCAGCCACTGACCGAGGATGACCAGGCCGGCGAGAGCGGCGAGCACCGGGTGCACGCTCATGAACACCCCGAAGAACTGCGCCGGGACGAAGCGCAGCGCGGTGAGATCGGTGGCGTAGGGCAGCGCGGAGGAGAGCAGGCCCGCCACCACCGAGAGCGCCAGCGGCCAACCCCAGAGCCGGCCGTCGATGCCCAGCCACACGAGAACCGGCAGGTACATCAGCGCCGAGATGAGACTCGCCACCGCGGGGGCCTGCAGACCCGGCAGCCGTTGGCCGGCCGCCTTGTTGACGAGGATGTAGAGCGCCCAGAGCGTCCCGGCCAGAAGGGCGAGCCCGATGCCGACCAGATCGCTGGACGGTCCGGGCAGCACCAGCACGTACACCCCGGTCGCGGCGACGGCGGCCACCACCGCGTCCCGCAGGCCGCGGGAGCCGAGCAGGCCGACGGTCAGCGGTCCGAGGAACTCCAGCGTGACGGCCAGGCCGAGTCCGATCCGCTCGATCGCGAGGTAGAGCGAGAGGTTCATCGTGGCGAAGACGGCCGCCAGCACGAGGCTGGGCCACCATTGACGCCAGGTCAGGCGGTGCAGGGGAGGGCGCCCCGCGGACAGCAGGATGGTCGCGGCGACCACCTGACGCACCGCCACCACGCCGATCGGCCCGATCGCCGGGAACGCATGGGCGCCCGCGGCGGCTCCGACCTGGGCCCCGGTGGCGCCGGTCAGCATGGTGAGGACACCGATTCCCCGGCTGCGGCCCCCGGTGGCGGTGTCACCGTCGTGGACACCCCGGCCGGGGGAAGTGGGCTTCGCGGCGGTCTCCGACGTCATGCCCCTACCGTGCTGCAGATCGCCGGATGCGAAAAATGCATCGGCCGTGGGTGCCATACGCTCTACGTATGACGGTCGACCTGCGCACCCTGCGCGCCCTGGTCGCGGTCGTGGACGAGGGCACCTTCACCGACGCGGCGATCGCCTTGGGAACGTCGCAGGCCTCGGTCTCCAGAGCGGTCGCCGATCTGGAGCGGTCACTGGAGGCCCGGCTGCTCCAGCGCACCAGTCAGGGCGCCGTGCCCACGGTTCACGGGCGCCGCGTCACCGAACACGCGCGGCGCGTGCTGGCCGAGATCGGGCTGATCGAACGGCTCTCCGAGCCGGCCGGCTCGCAGCTGCGCGTGGGTTTCGCCTGGTCGACGTTCGGCCGGCGGACGACGTCGATCCAACGGCGGTGGCAGGCCGAGCATCCGGACGGCACGCTGACGTTCGTCCACTCGGCCACCGCGACCGCCGGGCTGCTGGACGGCGAGGCCGACATCGCGGTGGTGCGTCGGCCCGTCCACGACCACCGCTTCGAGGCATCCCTGGTCGGGGTGGAGGCCCGGCTCGCCGCGGTCGCCGCCGACGATCCGCTGGCCCGGCGGCGCCGGATCACGCTGGCCGATCTCAGTCGCCGGCCGATCGCGATCGACCATGCGACCGGCACGACCACCCCGGCGCTGTGGCCGTCCGGTGCCGGGCCCACGCAGCTGCGGGAGGTGCACGGGATCGAGGAGTGGCTCACCGTGGTGTCCACGGGTCAGGCGGTCGGAGTCACCACGGAGGCCACCGCCGACCAGTTCCCCCGCTCGACCATCCGCTACCGCCCCCTCAAGGACGCCCCGCCGATCGCGGTCTCGCTGGTCTGGTGGCGGGACGCCCCACCCGCGGGCGCCGCGGCCTTCCGTCGCCTGGTCTGCGAGCTGTACGCGGATCCCTGACCGGCGACGATCCGGAATGCGGTTCGGCCGGTCGCCCGTGGGTCTGAGACCACCACGGACGACCGGCCGAACGACGGATCCGGCGGATCAGGCGAAGATCGGGTACTTGCGCACGAACGCCGTCTGAGACCACCAGCCGCCGAGCCCGAGGTACCGGCCGGCGCCGAGGGCGGCGAGCAGCAGCCCGGTGAGCGCCCAGAACAGGTGCTCGTCCCAGAACGGGTTGTTCTCCAGCGGCAGCTGGGAGAACCACAGCGAGGCGAAGAGCAGCACCGCGGCGACCGAGGCGATCCGCATCACGACGCCGAGGAGGAAGGCCACGCCGCAACCGAGCAGACCGCCCAGGAACAGCACGTCGACAATCGGGTTGCCGGCCATCGGACGCAGAATGTTGTAGGCCGGGCCTTCCGGATTCAGAGCATTGGCCAGGAAGCCGGCGGTGGGGGAGACGCCCTTGATGACGGCGCCTTCGGAGGGTGTCGGGTGGCCGAGGCCGAAGACCTTGTCGAGGCCGGCCCAAAGCAGGGTCCACGCCAGGGCCAGGCGGGTCAGGCCGCTCAGCACCTGAACGCTTCGGGTCGGGGAAGCCGTCTGGGTCGTCGATGTGACCGGATCGAGAGTGGACTTAGCGGACATGCCGAAACTCCTGAAAACAGGGAAGGGGGAGGGGAATCCGGGTGCGGGGAATCCACCGCGACCGGATATAGGTAAGCCTTACCTACATCTGGTTGAGATCGCAACTATCTGCGGCGAAAAAAGTCGGTTGAAACCGAAAAAATCTGCCGATCGGCACTTTGTCGCGACGCTCGTCACATTCCCTGGCCTGTCAGCTCCACCTCACGTCACGACGAGATTGTCACCCTGGACGGTGACTTTCACTTCGGGCAGGGCCTGGTCGCCGGACCTTGGAGGACCGCACCGTCCGCGCCGGCGTCGAACTGGCTGCCGTGCAGAGGGCACTGCACGACCAGATTCCGGGACGCCACGACGATGCCGCCCTGGTGTGTGCAGACCGCGGAGAACCCGACATAGTCGCCGGCGGAGGGCTGCGCGAGCACCACCTGCTGGTCGCCCACCTGCATCACGACCGCCTTGCCGACCGGCACGTCCGAGGTGGGCACCGTCCCGCCGGAGTCGCCGTTTCCGGAGCCGGCCGAGCCGGAGTCTCCCGAGGAGCAGGCGGCCAGCGCGAGGGTGAGGCCACCGGCTCCGGCCAGACCGCAGAGCACCCGGCGGCGGGACGGACAGCGCGGTTCGGTGGACACCTGCGGATCGAGAGACATCGGGCCTCCGGCGGGGCGGCGACGCGGGGGCGTCGTGGGGCGGCATCGGGCAGACCCAGTGATACACCGCGAGTCTGGACGTTGTCTGGGAGGGTCTTCTAGCCCAGCGAGGCGAACACGTCCTGACGGGCTCCGGCGGGCAGCCGCCGATCGACGAACCACTCCGTGCCCATCACCCGCGCGAAGACCGGGCGGGGCAGTCGCAGCAGCAGCCCGGCCGTCCGGCTGCCCTCGTCCGCGGACGCCTGGCTGGCGTGCGCGAGAAGGGCGGCCCGCTTGGCGTCCAGCTGGGCCCGGACGTCCACCCGATGGGTGATCTGGGATCGGGGGGCGAAAGCCCCCCGCAGGACGTCGCCGGCGTTGCGGTCCAGCAGGCCGGGCAGGCGCGACCCGATCCTCACCGCGGCGGCGATCAGCGCGCGGTCGACGGTGGCCTCCAGAACACAGCGGACACCGGCCAGGCGAGCGGCACGTCGGCCGACCAGGTACACCATCCGGTGATCGACGTGCCCGTAGCCGCCGCGCGGGTCGTAGACGGTCAGGGCGTCCGCCCGCTCCTCGGTCAGGAGGCGGGCCAGTTCGGCGGCGGGACCGTCGGGATCCTGCCGGGCGAAGCTGTGCGGGCCGCCCATCGGCAGCGGGTACCCGGAGTCGGCATAGCCGAGGTTCACGGTGCGCGCCACGCCGAGTGCCCGGGCGGCACCGGCGAGCTCGGCGAGCCGTCGGGCGCCGAGGTCGTCCCCGTACTCGCTCGAGGCCAGACCGAGCGCCCCGTCGGTGGCGGTCACCAGGACGACCCGGTGGCCCGCGGCGGCGAGGGTCGCCAGCGTGCCCCCGGTGAACAACGTCTCGTCGTCGGGATGGGCGTGAAAAGACACCAGAGTGGCCATCGCCGCCAAGCATGTCACCGGTATCTCAGCGTTGCAGTCAACGTGAACCGCCAATGTTTGCGACCATGGCAAGGTGAACCGGCTCGTGCGCATGCTGATCAGCCTGCTGATGCTTGCTGCCACCCTCGTGCTGATCGCCGCCATCCCGTGGCTGGTCGGCTCCACCTGGACGGCGATCGGCAAACTCGTCGAGAGTGTGCCCGGCCGCTGGATGCTGGTGCTGAGCGTGGTCTGGTTGGCGGGACTGATCGCCCACACGCCGGTGCTGACGTCGTCGATGCCGAGGCTGACCAACCGGCAGGCCCTCAGCCTCAACCTGGCCGGCAGCGCGGTGGCCAACGCGGTGCCCCTGGGCGGCGCCGCCAGCATGGGGCTGACCACGGCGATGGCGCGCTCCTGGGGCTTCAAGTCGGAAGAGCTCGGTGCCTTCTTCACCGTCTCGACCCTGTGGAACACGCTCGCCCGGGTGATCTTCGGCGTGGTGGGCGTGATGTGGATCGCGGCGATTCCCCATCACGGCCCGGTGGTCGCGATGATCGCGGTGCCGTTGGCGGCGGTGTGCCTCGGATTCGCCGTGGCGCTCGGCAGCGACAAGCTGTCGGCCTGGATGGGCGGTGCTCTCGGCTGGCTGGCGGACCGGATCGATCGCCTCAGGGGACGGCCGGGCCGGCGCTGGCAGCTGAGGTTCGCGGTCTCGCTGGTGCGGATGCGCCGGCGCAGTCTGACCGTGATCGCCAAGTCGTGGCTGCAGATGAGCGCCGCGATGACGGCGTACTTCGGCCTGCTCTGCCTGCTGCTCTACCTGTGCATCAGGGTCACCTCGACGCCGCCGCAGGCGTTGCTCCTCGTGGTGGCGGCGGTGGCCGTGGAGCGGCTCGTGACCGCCCTGCCGATCACGCCCGGTGGTGCCGGTGTCGCCGAACTGGGACTCGTCGGATGTCTGACTCTCGGCGGGTTGGACGCGACAGCGGCGGTCGCAGCGGCGATCCTGTACAGACTGTTCACGTTCGTGATGGAGATCCCGGTGGGGCTCGTCGTGGCTGCCGGGTGGGGTCTCGGTTCGATGGGAAGGAACAGGCTGGTGCAGCCGACGAAGGACAAGGTTTCGGGGGGTGTCGAGGCGTGACGATCCTGCACGTCACAGACTTCTACCTGCCGCGGCTCGGCGGGATCGAGATGCAGGTGCACGACCTCGCCCGGCACATGCTGTTGCAGGGCTATCCGGCGGCGGTGGCGACCGCGACCCCGCCGAGGGGGTCCGCGGACGACGTGCCGGTGCTGCGGGTGCCGGAGTGGAAGTGGTCGGCGCGGGAGCGGCGTTCCCTCGACGGTCTCCTGCGCGAGGCGGACGTGGTGCACTGCCATCTCTCGCTCGTCTCGCCTTTCGGGTGGTATGTCGCTCGACGGGCCGGCGCGCTCGGCAAACCGGTGGTGGCGACCATGCACTCGATGAGCCAGTCGGTTCCCGGGGCCGGGTTCGCCTTCGGCACGGTGTTCCGCCGGCTGGGGCCGGTGCACTGGACGGCGGTCAGCTCGGTGGCGGCGCAGCTGCTCGAGCCGATCGTGCGGCGACCGGTCGAGGTGCTGCCCAACGGCATCGACCCGTCGGGCTGGGTGCCGGTGCC
>JBDIAG010000314.1:0-5772 GCA_039812305.1 Actinomycetales bacterium
CGCCAGCTCGCCTGACGCCGGCTCGCCTGACGCGGGCTGACGTGACGGTGGCTGACGTGACGGCGGCCCATCCGCACGCGCCATCGGCACCGGATGCCGCGGCGCCAGCCGCCACACGGCTGATGGTCGCGGGAGATCTCGGGCGCGGCGGTGGCCGACGGTGCCCGCACCGTCGGTTGCCGTGACGCGGAACCAGTCCCACGACATCGAACCCGTGTCAACGACATCGAACCACTGCCAACGACATCAATCCCCTGAGGAGGATCCACGACATGGTCCACACCGACACGAAACCGCCTCCGCGGCAGCGTGACTCGGCCCTCGAAAGTGCCGAGCTCCAGAGCGCGCTGGAGGAGATCCACCGCGCGGGTGTGCCGGGTGTCGTCGCCGCGGTGCGCTCCGGCACCGGGGGAGGCATTCCAGACCCTCGGGCAGGCGGGCGAGACACGGTCCCGAGCGGCCGGGCGGACGTCCACGACCTGGAGTCGTGCCATCAGTCGGACGCCGACGCCGGCCGATCGTGGGCCGGCGCCGCGGGCGTGGCCGACGTCCTGAGTGCCCAGCCGCAAACGCCGGGGATGCGGCAGCGGGTCGGCAGCATCACCAAGACGTTCACCGCGGTGGCGGTCCTGCAGCAGGCCGAGCTGGGCGCGTTGTCCCTCGACGCGCCGATCGGCTCGTACCTGCCGGAGCTCGTTCCCGGCGATCGAGGGCGAGCGATCACCGTCCGGATGCTGCTGAACCATACCAGCGGTCTGGCCGACTATCTGCCGTTGGCGTTCCCGTCCCTGCGCGGCCTGCCGGATCTGAGCCGCGTCTCGCCGCAGAGTCTGGACGACAACCGCTTCACCCGCTTTCGTCCGGACGATCTGATCCGGCTCGGCACGGCGTTGCCGGCGACCGGCGAGCCGGGCGGCACCCCCGGCGTCTACTCCAACACCAACTATCTGCTCCTCGGCCGGCTGCTCGAGACCGTCACCGGAGACTCGGCCGAGGCGTACGTCGCCCGGCAGGTGATCGAGCCGGCCGGGCTGCGCGACACCTTCCACCCGGTCGGAGCGCACATCGCCGAGCCGCATCCGAAGATGTACGAGGCGATGTTCGGGCTCGTCGACCCGCCGCGGGACTACAGCGTCTACGACATGTCCTGGGTGTGGATGGCGGCGGACCTCGTCTCGACGCCCCGGGACCTCAACCGCTTCTTCGCCCGGCTCATCGGTGGCCGGGTCGTCAGCGCGGAGTCGCTGGCGCAGATGCAGCGGACGGTCCCGGTGATCAGCCAGGAGGGGACGACGATCGAGTACGGTCTCGGCCTGCACCGGCAGCGGACGTCCGCGGGCACCTACTGGGGGCACGACGGCACGGTCTGGGGCGCGATGGCGCTGTCTCTGATCAGCGACGACGGGCGGCGGCAGATGTCGCTGGCCACCAACCTCGTCCGCTGGAACCGGGTGGACGGCGCCGGCCGTCCGCAACCGCACCCGATCGACGCCGCCCTGGCCCGGTTCCGGACCCTCGCGCTCGAGACCTGATCCAACCGTCTATTCGCGCGCTGACCAGCTGTGGGCCGAGCAGCCGCCGATCGCTGGCTGCTCGGCCCATAACCGGTTGCTCGACACTTGCCCGCTTCCACCGTACGAGGAAGATCTCTTCCACAAATGGTGGAATCCGGAACGAGGTTGGTCGATCGGGCGTGTTTCGGCAGGCTGTAGGGCGTGATGACGCTGGGAGTCGCTGGAGACTGGCACGGTAACCGGGAATGGGCGCTTCGGTGCGTCCATGCGCTCGCGGAGGCCGGTGTCACCGAGATCGACCACCTCGGCGATTTCGGCATCTGGCCCGGCGCCAAGGGTCGCACCTACCTGCTCGACCTGGAGAAGACTCTGGCCGCGCGCGACGTGCGGCTCTTCGTCACGCCCGGCAATCACGAGGACTACGACCAGATCGCCGAGCTGCCAGCGATCGATCGAGGCCACGACATCGGGGCGGTGCAGTGGGCGACGGACCATGTCGCCCTGCTACCGCGCGGCCACCGCTGGCAGCGCAACGGCTGGACGTTCGTCTCGCTCGGCGGCGCCCCCTCGGTGGATCGGTGGCTGCGCCACAAGGGCATGAACTGGTGGGCCGCCGAGGCCATCACCACCGAGGACGTGGCCCGCGTCGCCGCGGACGGTCCGGCCGATGTCATGCTCGCCCATGACGCTCCGGACGCCGAATTCGGCACTCCCGGCGTCGCCTCGATCCTGGCCGGCAATCCGATGGGCTGGCCGGGCAAGGCGCTGGCCTATGCGGCCGAGGGGCGCGCCCTGATGACCACCGCCTTCCTCGCCGTGCAACCGCGTCTCTTCCTGCACGGCCACTATCACCTCCGGGACGAAGCCTGGATCGACCGCTTCGGCCACCGCACGCACGTCGTCTCGGTGGACTGCGACGGCGCACCCGAGGGCAACCTGCTGCTGCTCTCGCTGCCGCGGCGGGAATCCGGCGACGCCGTCGGCATCGACTGGCTGACCCTGCCCCCGCGCGCCTCGCACCGGTCCCGCCGGGTCGCGCGGACAGCCGGCCACGGACAGCCCGTGGAATGACCGCATGGCCTCGACCGGCCGCCGCGGGACGGATTCCACGCGCGGTCGATCGTGGGTCTCCGGCAACCCCGATCGACCGGGCGAGCCAGCCGGCAGCTCAGAAACTGGCACTCGGGCAGTGAGCCCCGCCTCATGCGCGATAAGGTCGCCGAGGTCAGGAAGGCTCGGCCGCCGACAGGAAGGTCACCAGCATGGAAGCGTCCCTCGGTGACGTCGCCGCACTCATCGCGGCGGTCGTCTTCGCGATTCTCGTGGGCTTCTTGGCCCGCGTGCTGTGGAAGCTCGGCGGCGCCGTCGGGGATCTGCGAAACACGATCCAGGGTGTCACCGGCCAGACCCTGCCGCTGATCGGCGAGGTGACGACCACGGTCGGCCACGCGAATCACCAGCTGGAGAAGGTCGACACGATCACCACCCGGGTGGGGGCGATCACCGAGAGCGGGGCCGAGGTCGCCGGCAACGTCTCGACTCTCACCTCGGCCTTCTCGGTCGCGGTCGGGTCGCCGCTGATCCGGGTCGCCGCCTATTCCTACGGCCTGCGTGAGGCCGTCGCCGCCCGCCGCGAGGGCCGCAAGGTGGACGTGGACAAGGCCGCAACCACGGAGAAGGACTGATGTTCCGTCGCATCCTCTGGCTGACGATCGGCATCGTGGCCGGCGTCCTGATCTGGCGCAAGGTCACCAAGGTCGCCCACTCCTACAGTCCCGAGGGGCTGACCGAACGCGCCCAGGTCACCGCGAACAAGGCGGCGGACGGTCTGCGCGGCTTCGCCCAGGACGTCAAGGTTCTGGCTCAGGCCAAGGAGCAGGAGCTCCGGCAGGAACTCGCCGCCAACAACCCGAATGCCGCCGCGCAGCCGCAGCCCCGGTACCGCAGAAAGGGCGATGGCCGGGAGTTCCGCACGCCGTAGGCTGGAACCGTCCACGCCCATCACCTCCCCATACGCACCCTTCGACCGATCAGGACGCAACTCAAGCATGCAGACCGCCGAGATCCGCCGCCGCTGGCTCGACTTCTTCCGCGAGCGCGGACACACCGTCGTCCCCAGCGCCTCGCTGATCAGCTCGGATCCGACCCTGCTGTTCACCGTGGCGGGCATGGTCCCCTTCATCCCGTACCTGACCGGGCAGCAGACCCCGCCCTACCGGCGCGCGACCAGCGTGCAGAAGTGCGTGCGGACCCAGGACATCGAAGAGGTCGGCAAGACCACCCGGCACGGCACGTTCTTCCAGATGAACGGCAACTTCTCCTTCGGCGACTACTTCAAGAAGGAAGCCATCGAGTTCGCCTGGGAGCTGGTCACCGGCGAGCAGCACAACGGCGGTCTCGGCTTCGACCCGAACAAGATCTGGGTCACCGTCTACACCGAGGACGACGAGGCCGAGCAGATCTGGCTGCGCACCGGCGTCCCCGCCGAGCGGATCCAGCGCCGCGGCAAGAAGGACAACTACTGGCACACCGGCGTCCCCGGCCCGGGCGGTCCGTGCAGTGAGATCTACGTCGATCGCGGCCCCGAGCACGGTCCGGAGGGTGGTCCGATCGTCGACGAGGACCGGTTCCTGGAGATCTGGAACCTGGTCTTCATGCAGGAGGAGCTGAGCGCCGTCCGGGCCAAGGACGACTTCGACGTCGTCGGGCCGCTGCCCTCCAAGAACATCGACACCGGCATGGGCCTGGAGCGCGCGGCCTACCTGCTCCAGGGCGTGGACAACCTCTACGAGATCGACGAGGTCTTCCCGGTCATCGCCAAGGCGGGCGAGATGTCCGGCGTCCGGTACGGCCAGAACCCCGAGTCGGACGTCCGGTTGCGGGTCGTGGCCGACCACGTCCGCTCCGGGCTGATGCTGATCGGGGACGGTGTCACGCCCGGCAACGAGGGTCGCGGCTACGTGCTGCGCCGGTTGCTGCGCCGCAGCGTGCGGGCGATGCGCCTGCTCGGCGTCGACGAACCGTGCCTGCCCGAGCTGCTGCCGGTCTCGCTGGACAAGATGAAGCAGTCCTACCCCGAGCTCGAGCGCGACTGGGCACGCATCTCGGCCACTGCCTTCGCCGAGGAGGAGAGCTTCCGGCGCACGTTGGCGACCGGCACGGCGATCCTCGACGTCGCGGTCACCGAGGCCAAGACGAAGGCGCAGGACGCGCCGGCGCTGCTCACCGGCGACAAGGCCTTCCAGTTGCACGACACCTACGGCTTCCCGATCGACCTCACCCTCGAGATGGCGGCCGAGCAGGGCGTCGCCGTCGACCGCGAGGGCTTCGTCAAGCTGATGACCGCCCAGCGCGAGCGCGCCCGGCAGGACGCGAAGTCGAAGAAGAGCGGACGCGCCGACACCAGCGCCTACCGCGCGCTGCTGGAACGCACGCACACCGAGTTCACCGGCTACGACGGGCTGCAGGCCCAGACCGGCGTGGCCGGCCTGCTCCGCGACGGCGGTCCGGTCGAGGTGGCGACCCAGGGCGAGACCGTCGAGATCGTCCTGGAGCAGACCCCGTTCTACGCGGAATCCGGTGGCCAGGAGGCCGACTCGGGCGTCATCACCGGTCCCGGTGGGCTCCAGCTGGACGTCCTCGACGTGCAGAGTCCGGTCAAGGGCCTCATCGTGCACACCGTCCAGGTGGCCGACGGCGAGGTGCGGCTCGGGCAGGAGGTCACCGCCAAGGTCGACGAGGACTGGCGGATCGGCGCCTGCCAGGCGCACACCGGCACCCACGTCATCCACGCGGCGCTGCGCGAGGTGCTCGGCCCGACGGCGACCCAGGCCGGCTCCTACAACAAGCCCGGCTACCTGCGGCTCGACTTCGCCTACGGCTCGGCGCTGAGCGAGTCCCTGCGCAGCGAGATCGAGGAGATCTCGAACCTCGCGATCCGCCGCGACTTCGGCGTGCAGGCGACCGAGATGTCGCTGGACGAGGCCCGCGAGATCGGCGCCACCGCCCTCTTCGGGGAGAAGTACGACAACGAGGTGCGGGTCGTCGAGTTCGGCGGCGGCTGGAGCCGGGAGCTGTGCGGGGGCACCCACGTGGCCCATTCGTCCCAGATCGGGATGATCTCGCTGCTGGGGGAGTCGTCCATCGGCTCCGGCACGCGGCGGGTCGAGGCACTCACCGGCATCGAGGTCTTCCGCAATCTGGCCGGGCAGCGCGCGCTGATCAACGTCCTCACCGAGACGCTCAAGGTGCGCCCGGA
>JBDIAG010000315.1:0-5754 GCA_039812305.1 Actinomycetales bacterium
CCGTCCAACGGCACGATCGTGATGGCCACGGTGAAGGGAGATGTGCACGACATCGGCAAGAACATCGTCGGAGTCGTGTTGCAGTGCAACAACTACGAGGTGATCGACCTCGGCGTGATGGTGCCGGCCCAGAAGATCCTCGACAAGGCCCGCGAGGTCAACGCGGACCTGATCGGGCTCTCCGGCCTGATCACCCCCAGCCTGGACGAAATGGTCCACTTCGCGTCCGAGATGGAACGGCAGGGCTTCACCATTCCGCTGCTGATCGGCGGCGCGACGACGTCCCGGGCGCACACCGCGGTGAAGATCAGCCCCCGGTACAAGCAACCTGTGCTCTGGGTGAAGGACGCGTCCCGCTCGGTGCCGGTCGCGGCCGCCCTGCTGCACCCGACCCGGCGGGACGAGCTGGTCGCGAGCACCGAGGCCGACTACGAATCCCTGCGGCAGCGGCACGCAGGCAAGGGCGAACGTCCGCTGCTGCCGATCGCGAAGGCGCGCGCGAACGCGACGCCGATCGACTGGGACGGATACACCCCGCCGGTACCGGTGACGCCGCAGCGCCAGCTGTTCACCGGTTACGACCTGGCCGAACTGCGGGAGTTCATCGACTGGCAGCCGTTCTTCAACGCCTGGGAGCTCAAGGGGCGGTTCCCGGACATCCTGAACAACCCCGCCTCCGGCGAGGCCGCGCGCAAGCTGTACGAGGACGCGCAGGTGATGCTGGACAAGATCATCGCCGACGGCTGGCTGCAGGCCAACGGCGTGATCGGATTCTTCCCCGCGAACCGGCGGGGCGACGACATCGAGGTGTACACCGACGAGTCTCGCTCCGAAGTGCTGACGACGCTGTACTGCCTGCGTCAGCAGGGCCAGCACCGCGGGGGAATCCCGAACCGGGCTCTCAGCGACTACGTCGCCCCGGTGGAATCCGGCCTGGCCGACTACATCGGGGCGTTCGCGGTGACCGGCGGGCTCGGGTCGTCCGAGCGGGTGATGGAGTTCAAGGCCGCCTACGACGACTACTCCGCGATCCTGCTGGAGTCGCTGGCCGACCGGCTCGCCGAGGCGTTCGCGGAGCGGATGCACGAGCGGGTGCGCAAGGAGTTCTGGGGCCACGCCCGGGACGAGGTACTCACCAACGACGATCTGATCGCCGAGAAGTACTCCGGCATCCGCCCTGCCCCGGGATACCCGGCTTGCCCCGAGCATACGGAGAAGCAGACGATCTGGAATCTGCTGGACGCGCAGGAGACGGGCATCGAACTGACCGAGTCGATGGCGATGTGGCCGGGAGCGTCGGTCTCCGGCTGGTATTTCTCGCACCCCGAATCGCGGTATTTCGTGGTGGGACGACTCGGCCGCGACCAGGTGCAGGACTACGCGGACCGCAAGGGCTGGCCGCTGCCGACCGCGGAGCGCTGGCTCTCGGCCAATCTCGGCTACAACCCGGACGAGTGATCCCGACCGGATAGAGACACGCCGGCTATCTGGGAGGGATCACCCATCGGCCGGGTGTCAGTCGGCGGAGACCTGTCTCGACGCGAGAGCGTTCTCGTAGGCGGTGACGACCGCGTTCGGAATCCTGCCCCGGCTCGGGAGCTTGTGGCCGTTCGCTCGTGCCCACTCCCGGATGGCCGCCGGACGAATGCGATCCCGTTTCGGCTTCTCAGTGCGCAGACTCGGATCTGCCGGGCGTGACGCGGCCTGACGGGCATACGTGATGAACGGAGACAGCGTCGACTGGATGAGTCTGGTCTTCTGCGGCGGAACGCTGAAGACATGCCGTGCGCCGTTCGGCTTGAGCAGGACCGTCACCGTGATTCCCGAGCCGATCGCACCGTTGAAGTCCACGATCAACCGGCGGACGCTCGTGCCCGGGGGCGGACCGGCCGAGTCGTACCCCAGCCGCGTGCCGCGTCGAGCAGCCGCGAGGAACGGGACGAACGCGGACTCGAGTACCCCGGATTCCTTCGGCGGCACGGTGAAGACATGCGTGACGTCGTTCGGTCTGAGGAGGACGGTCACCGTGCAGCTGGACCGACCCGCCGCCGTGGCGACGTCGACAATGACTCGCTGTGGCATGTCGGGTCAGGAGCGGCGAGCGCTCGACGGCCGAGCGTGAGCGGCGCACAGGGAAGCAAACTGTCTCGGCATCGCGGTTTGGCTACCTCACTATCTCGATCTGACCCGACGCTGGGCATCTGGAGAGCCGTTCCATCGACGGACGCCGGCGACCGGGCGAGCGACCCGTCGGCGCCGCAATGAAACTGTGCCATCCAGCTGCGGACGCTTCTTCGCCACCATGTCCGAACAAGCACCGCCTGAATACTGTGACACACGGCCACATGGGCTGGAAAGGTCTGGCAGGATCTGAAACAGTTTCAGAACGAATCGAGGCGACGAAGGCGAAGGGCCGGCACATGCCCCCTGTGCAGGACGAGAGGTTCCCGGAGAGCGGTCACGATGGCTCCGGCCGCGGTCCGGGCGTGCGAGATGTCGCTCGCCTGGCCGGGGTGTCCGCCTCGACGGTGTCCCGGACCTTGCGCGGATCCACCGCCGTCGCGCCCGCCACCCGGGATCGCGTGCTGGGCGCCGCGAAGGAGATCGGATACAGCCTGCCGCAGGCGGCCGACCGGCCGTTGCTCGTCGGGGCTCTGGCCAGGTTCCCGGCGCAGTGGTTCTTCGCCGAGGCCATTCGCGCCATCGAGGGCGTGTTCG
Source organism: Actinomycetales bacterium (assembly GCA_039812305.1). Taxonomy (GTDB): domain Bacteria; phylum Actinomycetota; class Actinomycetes; order Actinomycetales; family CAWJMD01; genus JBDIAG01. The sequence continues at coordinate 2,719 of JBDIAG010000315.1, forward strand.
CCGGCACCGATCTCCGGCTCACGCTGCACAACGTCGGCGATGTCCGCACGCGGCAACTGTTCTTCGAACGCGTCGTGCCGCTGGGTCAGCTGGACGCCGTCATCCAGGTGGCCTCGTCGTTCGATGCCACGGAGAGCCGGGCGATCGAAGGTCTCGGAGTGCCGATCGTGTCGATCGGGGGTTCGTCCCCCGGCTACAGCCGCGTCGGGATCGACGAGGAGGTGGCGGCTCGCATGGCGACCAGGCACCTGATCGGCCTCGGTCACCGCGACATCGGACTGATCTCCTTCGCCCCGGGCGACGACGAAGCCGGCCGATTCTCGACCCGGGCCCGCCGGCGAGGATTCGAATCGGCCCTGTCCGAGGCGGGTATCCGACCGGTGCCGGAATGGCTGCTGGAGGCCGAGGGCTCGCGGATGCTCGGCGGTGTTCGCGCCGCCGAGGAGCTGCTCACCCGGCCGTCGCTACCTTCCGCCCTGTTCGCGATGAGCGACGAGCTGGCCTTCGGCGTTCTCCACACGTTGCGCCTGGCGCACATCCCGGTTCCGGAGCAGATGTCGGTCGTGGGCTTCGACGATCACGAGATGGCTGCTTTCGCCGACCTCACCACGGTGCTCCAGCCGGTGCGGGAGCAGGCCGCGATGGCCGCCGCCCTCCTGCGGGATCAGCTGCTCGGGGTCCCCACCGACTGCGTCGACGTCAACCTGCCGGTCCGGCTCGTCGTCCGCGGTTCGACGGGTCCGGCCCGTGGAGATCGTCCGGCGTGACCCTGGCGTCACGAATCCGGCGCCGAAGTCCAGGACGCCGCCGGCTACGACAGCTGCGAGTGCGCGAGGGCGAGCTCCTCGGCCGGAGCCGGGCGGCCGAACAGGTATCCCTGTCCGAACTCGACGCCCAGGTCGGACAGGGTGTGCGCCTCGGTGACCTGCTCGATCCCTTCCGCGATGACGTACGCGCCGGTCGCCGCGAGAAAGACGGTGAGGCCGCGGACCAAGGCCTGTTTCGTGGTGTCCTGGTCGATGCCCGAGACCAGCGTCCGATCGAGCTTCACATACGTGGGGGCCAGCCGCAGGATGTGCCGCAGGCTCGCGTATCCCGAACCGGTGTCGTCCACCCCGAAGGACACCTTCGGCATCCGGGCGAGGGCCGCGCGCAGTTCGTCGTAGTCGTTGACCTGGTCATGCTCGGTGATCTCGATGGACGCGCGCCGCTCGGTCATGGCGATCACGTCCGCGAACCGGGAGTCGATGATCGTGGAGGGCGAGGCGTTGACCGTCACCATCTTGTGCCGCGGCAGAGCGATGGCGGAGGACAGGATCGTCCGGGCGGCGAGCAGGTCCAACTCCGTGCCGAGACCGAGTCGGGCGGCCTCGCGGAATCGCAGCTCCGGGGATACCCCGGGCTCGAACCGTGACAGCCCCTCGTAGCTGGTGACCGACCTGTCCTGCAGATTCACGATCGGCTGGAACAGCGCGGTCACCGAGCCGGTCTTCAGGATCGAGACGATCGACTGGCGTTGCGACCACTGCTTCGTGACGGTGGCGATATCGGCGCGGAGAAGGGCACTGATCTCGAATCGCAGATCGCGTACGGATTCGAGCAATTGCTGCTCCTGCCCGCGATCGGCCATGAACTCGACGACCGCCACCATCGCGTCGTTCTCGATCGCCGGCACGCAGACCACCGGGCCGACGCTGCGACGCTCGATCCACGGACCTTTCGCACCGAGCGTGTGCCGGTCCGCGCCGCTGGTGACGAAGGTGCCGGCGCGATCCCCGAACGTGGCCATCACCGCGTCATCGGCCATGATCGCCAGACCCGGATCGTGGACGGAGCCGGGCTGCACCGCCTTGCCCAGTTCGGCCAGCTTCTCCTCGATGCTGGCGGAGACCTCCACCGCCGACAACGCGGACGCGACCGCCGCGCGGCGCCGGTTGCTGCCCAGGGTCTTGGCCAGTTGGGCCTGGGATGCCTGCAACGCCGCCTCCCGCTCGTGCAGTTTGCCCAGCAACTCCTCGCGGGGCGCCAGGAAGACGTCGTGCAGTCGCAGGCTTGCCGTGTTGTACGACTCCAGCCGACTGCGGAACACGAGCAGGAAGATCAGCAACGGGATGCCGAACCCGAGCGCCATGATGAACTTCGTGGTGACTCCGCGGACGATGATGTCGCCCAGTGGCGCCTGGCCGGCCAGGGCCAGGATCGGGAAGAGCACGCCGTCCAGGGTCAGGCAGCCGATGAAGACGGCGACCTGGAGAACCGCACGCAGGGCCGTGTTGCTGATCCGCGGCGACAGCCGTCCGAGAATCGCCAGAGCGATCAGCAGCTCGACGATGATCAGCAGTCCCCCCGCCGCGACGGTGCGGATCGAGCCGCTGAAGACCAGCGGCGAGGTTTCGTAGGGGTTCCCGTAGGCGGCCGAGGCCAGCGCCGAGGCGGTGACCGAGAAGATGGCGAACTTGAAGACGCAGGATACGAAAACCAGCGCGCACACATTCCGGACGGCTCGTTCGTCGTTGGCGACCATCACCAGCAACAGCGTCGTGAAGAGCAGCGCGCAATAGGAGACGCTGCCGGCCGAAATGGTGATCGATTCCGAGAGTGGGATCGTGAAGACCGCTCCGAGAAGGCCACCGACCATATGGACGAGGCCGATGTAGAAGTAGAAGTAGAGGAGCCGCCGCTCAGGCTTCAGAAGCGCGAAAACGAAAGGCAGCGCCGAATACAACGCGACCTCTAGAGCGAGCAGCACGCCAGGACTCAAGTGCCCTCCGGTGGGTATGGGCATCCCTGCCGAGACCTACCAGGACTCTAGCGGAAAAAACGGTCGAGCGGGATAGCGTGCTATCTACCTTAGTTGGAGAAGACGCCACCGCCGGCGTCCGGCGGTCGATTCGCTGCGACGGTCGAGCGGCTCCGTCCCGCAGTCTCGGGGAGTGGTCCGGCCGGAGAATCCTGCCGCGGGGACGGAAGGCGCCAGTCCGGCCCGTCCACCGTGCCTGGCTCGTCCACCTTGCCGGTGGGAGAGGACGCGACCTC
>JBDIAG010000316.1:0-5751 GCA_039812305.1 Actinomycetales bacterium
CTTCGGTCAGCCAGGCGTCCAGCACCTCCGGTTCGCGGCCCAAGGCGCGCAGCACGTCGAGGGCGTTGACGTTGCCCGAGCCCTCCCAGATCGAGTTGAGCGGCGACTCGCGGAAGAGCAGCGGCAGACCGGACTCCTCGACGTACCCGTTGCCGCCGAGGCATTCCAGGGCCTCCGCCACCACCGCCGGGGTGCGCTTGCAGACCCAGAACTTGGCCAGCGGCAACGCGATCCGGCGCAGCGCGCGTTCGTGTGCGGCCGAGTCGTCGGGCCCGGCGGAGCCGTCGACGCAGGCGGCCAGCCGCACCGCCAGCGCCGTGGCGGCCTCGGACTCGACAGCGAGATCGGCGATCACGTTCTGCATCAGCGGCTGATCGGCGAGCAGTGCGCCGAAGACCGAGCGGTGCGCCACGTGCCAGGACGCTTCCGCCACCGCGCGTCGCATCAACGAGGCCGAGCCGAGGACGCAGTCCAGCCTGGTCGCCGCGACCATCTCGATGATCGTGCGCACGCCGCGACCCTCGTCGCCGAGCCGGACGCCGAGAGTGCCGTCCAGTTCCAGCTCCGCGGAGGCGTTGGAGCGGTTGCCGAGCTTGTCCTTGAGCCGGACGATGTCCAGCCGATTGCGGGACCCGTCCGGCAGCACCCTGGCGACCAGGAAGCAGGTGAGCCCGGCCGGGGCCTGCGCCAGCACGAGGAAGACGTCGTTCATCGGCGCCGAGGTGAACCACTTGTGCCCGTGGAGCGTGTACTCGCCGTCGACCTGCGAGGGACGAGCCTGCGTGCGATTGGCGCGAACGTCCGAGCCGCCCTGCTTCTCGGTCATCCCCATGCCGGCCAGCGCACCGCGCTTGTCGGCGAGCGGCCGCAGGCCGGGGTCGTAGCTGGTGGAGGCGAGCGGCGGCGTCCACAGTCCGGCCAACGCCGGATCCGCCCGCAGCGCCGGGACGGCCGCGTAGGTCATGGAGATCGGACAGCCATGGCCGGGCTCCGCCTGCGACCAGGCGAAGAAGCCTGCGGCCCGCCGGACGTGGGCGTGCGCGTCGCCGGCCGCCTGGCGCTCCCACGGGGTCGCGGCGAGCCCGAAAGAGACCGCCCGCTCCATCAGCCAGTGCCACGCCGGATGGAAGTCGACCTCGTCGATGCGGTTGCCGTAGCGGTCGTAGGTCCGCAGTTCGGGCGGATGGCGGTTGGCGAGCAGGCCCTGTTCGCGCGCCTGGGCGGAGCCGGCCACCCGGCCCAGTTCGCGAAGGTCGTCGAGCACGGCCTCGCCTGCGTGCCGCAGAACGGCCTCGCGCAGCGCCGCGTCGCTGGCGATGACGTCGTGACCGGCCAGCGGCGGCGGCTGATTGAGGCTCGCCCTCACATCCACGCCTTCACCGTACGCCGCTCCGGCGCTACTGGAGCCGACGCTATTCGAGCCGACGCTACTGAGACGGCGCCACGTGAGCCGAGGCTGCTGAGCCGGCGCCACTGAGTCGGTGTTACCGGGCCGGCCGCACCACCCCGGCGGAGCCGCCGCCGCGCCGGGTCGGTTCGGCGACCGCCTGCACGAAGCCGTGGTGCTTGAACTCCAACGCCGCCACCGCACCGATCTCGGCGGCGCTGGTGAACGCGTCGCCGCTGGGCGTGAGCGTGTAGCCGTACGGAGCCAGCGCGCCGCCGTAGGTGTCGATGAAGGCCGGCTCCGCGGTGACCGTCGCGGTGTTGCGCAACGAGGCGCGGGGTGCGGCGACGGCCTCCGGCAGGGTCATGCCCAGGTCGACCCGGTTCACCAGGGTCTGCAGCACCGTGCTGATGATGGTCGACCCGCCCGGGCTGCCGACGGCCAGGTAGGGCTCGCCGTCGCGCAGCACGATCGTGGGCGACATCGAGGACCGCGGCCGCTTGCCCGGCTCGATCCGGTTCGGGTCGGCCTCGTCCCAGACGGCGGTGAAGTCGGTCAGCTCGTTGTTGAGCAGGAAGCCGCGACCCGGCACGAGCATCCCCGAACCACCGGTCTGCTCGATGGTCAGCGTGTAGGAGACGACGTTGCCCCAGCGGTCGGAGGTGACCAGGTGGGTGGTCGACGAACCCTGGTCGTTCTGCCCGCGCGGTGCGGCGGACCGGCAGCCCCGAGCGCCCAGGTCACCGGGCGCGGCCGGGGTGACGACCCTGGTGTCGGACGGGATCAGGCAGGCGCGCGAGTTGGCGAAGCGCTGCGACAGCAGTGTCTTGGTCGGGACGTCGACGAACGCCGGGTCGCCGACGTAGGCGTTGCGGTCGGCGAACGCCAGGGCGGTGGCGTCCAGGTAGTAGTGCAGGGCCTGCTCGCGGGGCAGCGTCGAGAGCTTCTCGTTCTCGAGGATGTTGAGCGCCTCGCCGACCGTCGTGCCGCCGCTGGAGGAGGGGCCCGCCGAGTACACGTCGAGATCCCGGTAGCGAATGTGGGTCGGCTCCTGCACCAGGGCCCGGTAACTCGTCAGGTCGGACAGTTCCAGGTACCCCTTGGGCACCGGCAGGGTGGTCGTCGGCGACGTCGCGGGATTCTGGACCGCGTCCACCATCTCCCGGGCGATCGGCCCCCGGTAGATCGCGTCGGCACCACGGCGGGCCATCGACCGGTAGGTGGCGGCGAGATCCGGGTTGCGGAAGACCGAACCGACCGCCGGGGCGTCCCCGTTCGGCAGGTAGAGCGCGGACGTCGCCGGGAAGGCCTCGAAGCGGACCTTGTTGTCGAGCGTCTGCGACCTGAACGTCTCGTCGACGACGAACCCGCGGCTGGCGATGTCGATCGCCGGTTTGAGGTTGTCGGCCAAGGAGTTTCGTCCCCAGCGCCGGGAGGCCAGCTCCCACGTCGCCGGGGTGCCGGGCACGCCCACGGAGACTCCGCTGGTGACCAGGTCGGGGGTGAACGGGTACGGCTCGCCGGTGGCCGGATCGATGAAGGCGTCGTGCGGCATCGACGCCGGTGCGGTCTCGCGGCCGTCGATCGTCCGCACCGTGCCGGTCTTCGCGTTGTAGTAGACGAAGTAGCCGCCGCCGCCGACACCGGCCGAGTACGGCTCGGTCACCCCGAGCGCCGCCGCCGTGGCGACCGCGGCGTCGACGGCGTTGCCGCCGTTGCGCAGCACCCTGAGGCCGGCCGCCGTCGCCTCCGGATCCACGCTCGCCACCGCGCCGCCTCGTCCGAAGGCGACCGCCTGCTTGTCGGTGACGCGTCCGCCGGCCGCGGTATCCGCCGCGTCGAGGGCCGGCTGGGAGCTGGCCGGAGCCACCCCGGTGCCGAGCAGCGTCAAGGCGCCGAGAGCGACGACGAGCGAACGTACGGCGGAGCGTGCCATAGCGGAATCTCCTCGAGCGGATCACTGGATGCCGTGAGCCGTACCACCTAACCGCACGGAGACACCGACGTCTATATTTGCGGTCATATCGTCACATAAGGGGTGACTGCCCGAGCCGGCTCAGGCACGGCGTCCGGCCTCGTTCGCGAGATCCCGGATCATCGGCTCGAAGGATCGATGGCAGCACCGGCTGGCGACTTTCACCTGCCCGGCAGGTTCGCGGCGAGTGACGGCCGGCCTCCGGATTAGGCGAGCTCGAGTTGTTACTGGGCATTGTCCCCAATAGCATCGCGGGCATGGACTCGCAGCAGAGAGAACAGGTCGCCGCCACCTGGAACGCGGGCAACTACGCCGCTCTGGCCGAGCGTCTCGCCGGGGCTGCCGACGCGATCGCCGCGGAACTCGGTGCCGGCGCGGGTCGGCGAGCCCTGGACCTGGCCGCGGGCACCGGCTCGCTGGCTCTGCGGCTCGCTCAGAACGGCTGGCGGACAACCGCTCTGGATATCGCGCCGGCATTGATCGACCACGGTTCGAAGCGTGCCGCGGACCTGGGACTCGACGTCGAATGGGTCGAGGCGTCCCTGGACGAGATCCCGTTGCCCGACGACGCTCTGTCCGTCGTGGGCTCGTCCTTCGGCCTGATCTTCGCCCCGGATCCGCCGGCGGCGCTCGCCGAGATCCGGCGAGTGCTGGTGCCGGGCGGACGGCTCGTCGTCACCACCTGGCCGCACGACGGTTACATGGCGACGATGACCGCGGTGATCGGCACGTTCATGCCGCCTGGGGCGCCCTCGTTCGTGCCGTTCCGGTGGGGTGACCCGGCCATCGCGGACGCGTGGTGGGATGCGGACTTCACCGACATCCGCACCACGCATCACACGATGCCCTGGCGTTTCGACGACGCCGAGGCGGCCGTGGACTTCCTGTTCGCGAACTCGCCGGGGCACGTCGCGGCCCTGACCGCGGTGGGGGAGCGGGCGGCGGAGATGCGAGCCGCCGTGCGCGACCATCTGCGGGACGCGAACGGCGGCCACGCTCCGATCGACATGCGGATCGGGTACACCCTCACCTCCGCCGTCGCTCGCTGATCCGGCGGTGTCGGGCAGATCGTCACGGGACGGCCAGCCTCGGGGAGCGCCCACCCCAGCCGGCCTCAGCGGGGAAGAACGGCACCCCGATTGGCCGGGGAGACGTGTTCGGCGTAGAAGGCCAGGTACCCCCGGGTGACGTTCGGGGCCGGTGCCACGTATTCGCCGCGGCGGATCGCCAGGGTCGCGTCGTCGACGCCCAGATCGAGGCGGCGCTGGTACAGGTCGATGCTGATCCGGTCGCCGTCGCGCACCAGCGCGATCGGTCCGCCGTCCTTGGCTTCCGGTCCGACGTACCCGATGGCCGGGCCGTGTGACGCGCCGGAGAAGCGCCCGTCGGTGATCAGTGCCACCGACTCGGACAGGCCCATCCCGACGACCGCCGAGGTCGCGCCGAGCATCTCCCGCATGCCAGGCCCTCCCTTGGGGCCTTCGTTGCGGATCACGACGACGGTGCCGGCGGCGACGTCGCCGGCCAGGATCGCGGTGATCGCGTCCTCCTCGTTCTCGAAGACCCGGGCGATGCCGTCGAACCGCCACATGGACGGGGCCACTCCGGACGCCTTCACGACGGCTCCCTCCGGGGCCAGAGTGCCGGTGAGGATCCGGATCGAACCCTCGGCGTCGTGCGGAGACTCGCTGCTGCGCAACAGCTCCGGGTTGAGATTGACGGCCTCGGCGGCGATCTCGCCGGTGGTGCGACCGGAGACCGTGATCGTGTCCGGGTGGACGAGGGCGCCCAGCTCGCGCAGCACGGCGGGCACGCCGCCGGCCTCGCCGAGTTCGGTCACGCCCCACGGGCCGGACGGCGCGAGCTTGGCCAGGGTCGGGGTGGTCCGGCTGATCCGGTCGATGTCCTCGAAGCCGATCTCGTGGCCGGCCTCGCGCGCCATCGCGATGAAGTGCAGGACGAGGTTCGTCGATCCGGAGACCGCGATGGACGCCCGCAACGCGTTCTCGAAGGCCTCGCGGGTCAGGATCTGGCTCGGTCGGACGTCCTTGCGCACCAGGTCGACGGCGGTCATGCCGGTGTATTTGGCGGCCCGGATCTGGGCGTTCGTGCCACCGGCGAGCGTGCCGGTGCCCGGGAGCGCCAGTCCGAGGGCCTCGGTGTAGATCCCGGCCGTGTTGCCCGACGTCAGGGTGTCGCCGGCGCCGTTGCCGGGGAAGAGCTCGTCCTCCCAGTGCTTGAGGGTCTCTTCGGTCATCGCGCCGCGCGCGACCTCGCCGACGCCGTCGTACACGGTCTCCAGGAAGAGCTTCGTGCCCCGGTGGGTCCCGTATCTGGTCGGCCCGCAGTACAAGAGGATGGACGGCAGGTCCAGGCGGGCGGCGGCCAT
>JBDIAG010000317.1:0-5751 GCA_039812305.1 Actinomycetales bacterium
GGTACCAGGTAGCGCAGATGCACCCGGCGGCGATCGCGTACCGCCTGCCGCATCCTGGACAGCAGGTCCGGGTCGGTCTCGTCGTCCAGGCTGATCGCCACTGATCCGGCCGCGGCCGCCGCGTCCCCGGTCGCCTCGGTGAGCTTGGCCTGCGCCCCGAGCAGGGCCTCGACGTCGACCGCACCGGGAGCGTCCGCGAGCGTGCGCAGGCCGGCCAGCAGCGCGATCGCCTCGTCCATGCCGAGCCGGAGAGGACGAGCGATCGTGTCCGCATTGCTCAGGTAGATCCGGCCGGACTCCCACTCCGCCTCGATCAGGTCGTCGGGCAGGTGACCGGGCAGTCCGCAGACGAAGAGCAGCTGCAGGTCGGCGACGATCTGCTCCTCGGTGATCTCGAAGTGCTCGGCCGCCTCGGCGAGCGAGATCCCGCGCCGTTGCAGCAGATACGGCACCATCGAGAGCAGCCGGGAGAGCTGGTCGGCGGAGGTCTGCGGTGGCTTGCTCATGGTTGCGCCCTCGCCGCCGGCGCCCGGGCGTGGACGCGGGCCGCTCCCTCGAGCAACCCGATCACCGCTCGGCGCAGGTCCTCCGGCTCGACCACGCGAGCCCGGGAGCCGAGCGCCGCCACCTGACCGGCGAGCTGGTCCAGTTCGCTGAACTCGATCTCCACCCTGGCCTGCTCGGGAGTGGCCCCAGCCTGCCGCCGTAGCAGCTGACCGTGGTGTGGCTCCAGTTCGATCACGGCCCGGCGGGACGGGCCACCGCCCCACACCCTGCGGACCGCGGCCCGGGAGTCGATCCCGTCCGGAACCTCGACGCTGCCCTCGGGCCCGGTGCGCCGGACGCGGCCGGTGATCCGGGAGAGCCGGAACACCCGGCTGTCGCCGCGATCGGTGTCGTAGCCGTGCAGGTACCAGCGGCCGTGCCAGGAGAGCATCCGCCACGGCTCCACCCGGCGGGTGGCGGCCGTCGTCTCACCCTGCTTGCGATACCCGAAGGAGACCGGCGTGTGGTCGCGAGTCGCCGAGTACAGGGCGGCGAAAGTGGGCTCGGGGGTGCGTACCCGAGGCTCGAGGCCGGCGAAGCCGTCTACCTCGATCGGCACGCCGAGAGCCTTGAGTTTGACCAGCCCGCGCGAGGCCGGCCCGGACAGATTCGCCTCCTGCCAGACGCGCGCGGCCAGGCCGAGCACGGACAGTTCGGTCGGAGTGAAGGTGATCGGCGGGAGCGCGTAGGCGTCGGCGTCGACGCGATAGCCGATCTCGTCCTCGAAGATGGGGTGGACTCGCATCTCGAGGGGCACGCCCAGCTCGCGCAGGTCGTCCTTATCCCGCTCAAACATGCGGTCGAAGGCCGTGTCCGTCTTGCAGTCCTCGTATTGCGGGACGGCCTTGCGGATCTGCTCCTTCGTCAGCCAGCGACGGGTCGCCAACAGGGCGATCACCAAGTTGAGCAGCCGTTCGGTCCGTTGCGCTGACATCGCAAGCCAACGTACTCCAGTAGCCTCCCCCGCGTGAGTGCGAACACGCCGCAGGACTCCCCCGCCGATCCTCCCCTCGTCGTGCGCTGGCGGGACGCCCGGGTGATCGGCGAACGGCGGGAGTGGGGCGGCGCGGTCGAGTACGACGTACGGATCCTCGACCCGGACGGATCGGATCGCCCCGCCCGCGCGCTCGCCTACCCGCAGTTGGTCGGCCGGCCCCAGGCCGGTGATCGGGTGCTGCTCAACACCTCTGCGCTCGATCGGGGGCTGGGCACCGGCGGCTACGCGATGGTGGTGGCCATTCCCGACCGTCTGCCGCCGGACCCGCCGGCCGGCCCCGGCCACCTCGTCAAGGCCCGCTACACCCCGCTGCAGCCGATGCTGCTCGGGGTGGACGACCAGGAGTCCCCGCACCACGAGCTTCTGGCGGCCGCCGACAGCCTGGACGGCCTGCCGGTCATCGTGGCGGACCTGCACTCGGCGTTGCCGGCGATCCTGGCCGGGCTGCGCGAGCGGGCGCCCGGGGCACGGGTGGTCTATCTGATGAGTGACGGCGGCGCGTTGCCGGTGTGGTTCTCCCGGGCGGTCGCCGGGCTGCGCGAGGCCGGCGTGCTGGCCGGCACGGTCAGCACCGGGCAGGCTTTCGGCGGCGACCTGGAGGCGGTGACGGTGCACTCCGGGCTGCTCGCCGCCCGGCATGTTCTCGGCGCGGATGTGGTCGTGCTGACCCAGGGGCCGGGCAATCTGGGCACGGGCACCGGGTGGGGCTTCAGCGGCGTGGCGGCCGGGGAGGCGGTGAACGCGACGGCGACGCTGGGTGGCCGTCCGATCGCCAGCCTGCGGGTCTCCGGCGCCGACGCCCGCGCTCGCCACCGCGGGATCTCCCACCACAGCCTGACCGCCTACGGGCGGGTGGCGCTGGTTCCGGCGGACGTCGTCGTCCCCGATCTGTCCGGCGTGGACGCCGAACTGGACGCGCTCGTCCAGACCCAGGCCGGCACACTCGCGCAGACGCAAGCCGACGCGCTCGACCAGACGCGGGACGGCGCGCTCGCGCGAGGCCGGCACCGGCTCGTCCGGGTGGGGGTGGAAGGACTGATGGCGGCTTTGCGAGGTTGCCCGGTCGGTCTGTCCACAATGGGCCGAGGTCTGGACGCGGACCCCGCATCCTTCCTGGCCGTTGCGGCCGCCGGGCGACACGTGGCCGCCATTCTTGGATGACCCTATGTTTGCCCTCGCGCGCGATTCAAGGAAAGACTGTGACTCCGCAGTCACAAGGGAGGACTGACCCCACAATGTCCAGCATCACGTTCGAGCAGGCCTCGTGCCTGTACCCGGGGTCGGACGTACCCGCCCTTGACCGGCTCGACCTGCGAGTCAGGGACGGCGAGATGCTCGTCCTGGTGGGCCCGCCCCGCTCGGGCAAGACCTCGGCGCTGAGACTGATTGCCGGTCTCGAGGAGGTGGCGAGCGGCCGGATCCTCATCGGCGAGCGGGACGTCACCCGGGTGCCGCCGAAGGACCGCGACGTGGCGATCGTCTTCCAGAACTACGCGCTGTATCCGCACCTCAGCGTGGCCGACAACATGGGCTTCTCGTTGAAGATCTCCGGCGTGCCGGCGACCGAGGTGCGCTCCCGGGTGGAGGAGGCCGCCGCCATCCTCGGGTTGACCGAGGAACTGGACAACCGGCCGTCCTCGCTGTCCAGCGCCCAACGCCAGCAGGTCGCGCTCGGCCGGGCGGTCGTGCGCAAGCCGCAGGCCTTTCTCATGGACGAGCCGCTGGTCAGCCTGGACCCGGACATGCGGGAACAGACGCGCGAGCAGATCGTCCGGCTGCAGAAGCAGCTCGGGGTCACCACGGTGTACGCGACGGCGGACCAGCTCGAGGCGATGCTGATGGCGGACCGGGTCGCCGTTCTGATCAACGGAAAACTGGAGCAGGTCGGCACGCCCCGAGAGGTCTACGACAGCCCGGCCAACGTCGCGGTGGCCGCCTTCATCGGAATGCCCGCGATGAACCTCTTCCGGGCGCGCGTGGCCGAGGGCAAGGTCGCCTTCGCCGGGCTGGAGTTCGAGGTGGGCGCCGGCGAGACCGAGGTGCAGGTGGGCGTGCGGCCCGAGGATCTGCGAGTGGGTCCGTCGGACGGCGCCGGACTAAGGGCGATCGTCGCCGAGGTGATCGAGACCGAGGGCGGGGTCTACGCCCGTGTGCGGCCCGAGGGTCTGGACGAGGAACTCCTGGCGGTCTCGGTGACACCCGGCCTGGCCGCCGGAAACCCTGTTTCGGTCATTCCGGATCGCAAGCATGTCCACCTGTTCTCGGAACGGAGTGGCCTTCGGCTCTGAGGGTTTGGGCTCGGCGTTTTGGGCTGGGCCGCCGGGGCGCGGGCCTCGACGAATGGCCGCGTTGAGTGCGGCGTGGCTGCGTTAGGTCGGGAGTAACGCCGCCATTCGGGACGTAACGTTGCCGCTGGGTGGGTGCGCCGACTGGCTGTGACGTCGGGACGGTGTCGGTGTGGTGCGGTGGTGCGGTGTGGTGCGGTGGCGCGGTGCGGCTGCAGGTGAATCTGCAGATGATCGTGCACCAGGGTGCGTGATCACGCACCTTGCTGCAGGATCACTGGCCGTTCCATGGGCAGGTTCACCGGTTGCGCGAAGGGTCAAGATTCACGGAACAGCACGGCGGCCTGCCCCTTGCCATGGGCGCCATGCTCGCACCCTCTGCGCACGTTCCCCAGTGTCTACGTGGCTATCTCCGCCCGCCTTCGTTCGGCCACCTCGTCCACCGCGTACTCCACGGTGATCCCCGGCGGCGGCCCGAAGACATCGACGACGACACGCACCAGCTCGACATCCAGCGCCGAACACAGGTTGAGCAGCACTGACAGGTGCGGATTGAATGGCTTCTTGCTCGCCCGGTCGGAGAGCCCGAGTTCGATCACCTGCAGGTGGTTGCGGCTGATCCCGGCGGCATGCGCGGCCTGCTCCTGAGTCAAGCCGGCCTCCTCACGGGCACGGCGTAGACGGAGCCCCAGCTCACGTGCGACACGCGCGTCGAGCTCGGGAATCTTGGGCACTCCCTGACGCTCGCGGGCGATCACGATAGTGTCAGCCAAGTGTTCATGGCCTTGTCATCACGGCCCGCGCTCGACCACGAGGTCAAGGTTCGCGGTTCCATCCGGGAAGCCGCGATGGGACAAGCACTCTGTCCACCTCGCAGTTCCGCCGCGACGGTTCCTCACCGCTCCCCAGTCAGTGCGCTCCGGTCGCGTCGCGCGCGACATCCCGGACCAGCACATGAGGCGCCTGAGACGCCGGATTGGGTGTGCCACCTGGGAGGGGTACCCCGATGACTCCCCCACTCACCGACTATCAAGCGAAGTACTACGCCCACGAACTGCAACGCAGCTATGCCAACGATCATGTCGGCAAGCTCGCGGGCTTGCTCTTCGATGCCCAAGTCGAACCAAAGCCACACCAGATCGATGCAGCCCTCTTCGCCTTGCAGACGCCCTACCTTCCGGGCGTGATCCTTGCCGACGAGGTCGGTCTCGGCAAGACCATCGAGGCGGGCATCGTCATCTCTCAGTACTGGGCAGAGCGTCGACGGAACATCCTGATCATCGCGCCGTCCAGTCTCCGCCAGCAATGGCAGCAAGAACTGCACGAGAAGTTCCTGATTCCTTCGTCCATCCTGGACCCAAAGGCCAAGGACGAGTTGCTTGCTCAGTCCAGCTCACGCACGAGTCAGGCGCTGATCTGCTCCTACGAGTTTGCGCTGCGACACGAGCCGTCACTGTTGCGGTCCTGGGACCTGGTTGTCGCCGACGAGGCACACCGCCTGCGGAACTACTGGACCGGCAGGACCAAGGCCGCGGAAGCCGTCGCTCACATTGTGCGGGGAGCGCACAAGACCGTCCTCCTCACGGCCACGCCGCTCCAGAACAAGCTGGAAGAGCTATATGGCCTTGTATCGACCTTTGATCCCGACTACTTCCACTCTCTAGACGCCTTTCGAGAGCGGTACATCAAGAACCGGGACCTCATCGGCGACGATGACCTTGTCGAACGCGTCGCGACCATCTCGAAGCGCACCTTGCGTCGGGATGCCGACAAGTACATCCACTTCACGAAGCGATTGCCCCTGACGGTCGAGTTCACTCCTTCGCCAGATGAGGCAGAGCTCTACGACTTAGTGAACAACTATCTACAGCGGGATGAGCTCTTCGCCATCGCCGGGTCACAACGGCACCTATCAGCGCTGGT
>JBDIAG010000318.1:0-5745 GCA_039812305.1 Actinomycetales bacterium
TGCCGGCCGACATCCGCGCCCAGGGCGGGGTGTCCCGGATGAGCGACCCGGACATGATCGACGGCATCATCCAGGCGGTGTCGATCCCGGTCATGGCGAAGGCGCGGATCGGTCACTTCGTCGAGGCGCAGGTGCTGCAGAGCCTCGGGGTGGACTACATCGACGAGTCCGAGGTGCTCACCCCGGCCGACTACACGAACCACATCGACAAGTGGGCCTTCACCGTGCCGTTCGTCTGCGGTGCGACCAATCTCGGCGAGGCGCTGCGCCGGATCACCGAGGGCGCGGCGATGATCCGCTCCAAGGGCGAGGCCGGCACCGGCGACGTCTCCAACGCCACCACGCACATGCGCCAGATCCGCGGCGAGATCAACCGGTTGCGCTCGATGGCGCCGGACGAGCTGTACGTCGCGGCCAAGGAGCTGCAGGCGCCGTACGAGCTGGTGCGCGAGGTCGCCGAGCTGGGCAAGCTGCCGGTCGTCCTCTTCACCGCCGGTGGCATCGCCACCCCGGCGGACGCGGCGATGATGATGCAGCTCGGCGCCGAGGGCGTCTTCGTCGGGTCCGGGATCTTCAAGTCCGGCAACCCGGCGCAGCGGGCGTCCGCGATCGTGCAGGCCACCACCTACTTCGACGACCCGGACGTGATCGCCAAGGTCTCCCGCGGGCTCGGCGAGGCGATGGTCGGGATCAACGTCGAGGACATCGCGCAACCCCACCGCTTGGCCGAACGCGGCTGGTAGGCGAACGTGCTGCCCGGCTCTGGATCCCGGGTATGAAGAGTTATACCATCGCTTCATGAAGACAGCGATCAGCCTTCCGGATCACGATGCAGAGCGTTTCGACCGCATCGCACGAAGGCACGGGATGACGCGGTCGGAGTTCTACCGGCGCGCTGCTGAGCGGTACACGGACGAGTTGGCCGACGCGGATCTCACGGCGCAGATCGACGATGCGATCGACGCGGTCGGGCAGCCCGGCGAGGAGTCCGCCGAACTGCGTCACATCGCGAACGCCCGTCTGGTGGAGAAGTCGGACGAGTGGTGATCCGGCGCGCAGAGGTGTGTTGGGTCGACTTCGGTGAACCCAAGGGCAGCGCCCCCGCCAAGCGGCGACCTGCCGTCGTCGTGCAGTCGGACCGGTACAACTCATCGCGAATCTCCACGGTGGTGGTTCTGCCGATGACATCCAACACGGCGCTGGCACGGCACCCAGGCAACGTGTTCGTCCCAGCGCTGGCGTCCGGTTTGCCGAAGGACTCAGTCGTCAACGTCTCGCAGCCGATGACCGTCGATCGCTCCGACCTCGAGGCCACTGGCGTGGAGGTGCCTGCCAATCTGATGGCGGCAATCGATGCGGGCCTACGGCGGGTGGTCGACCTGTGACGCAGCGTCAGGTCGTCCGGCGCAGGCTCAGCACCACGGCATCGGCTCCGGCAAGGGTGGCCGGACTGGTGCTCGCGGCCGGGGCGGGCCGCCGGATGGGGACGCCCAAGGCGCTCTTGCCGGGCGCGCTGGCGCGCAGCGTCGAGGTGCTGCGCCGGGGTGGCTGCGGGTCGGTGACGGTGACGCTCGGGGCGGCATACGACCAGGCCCGAACACTGCTCCCGGATGGCGTCGAGGTGGTGCGGGTCGAAGGCTGGGCAACCGGGATGGGGGCGGCGCTTCGCGCCGGCCTGCAAGCGGTCTCGGGTGACGCGGCGCTGGTGCACCTGGTCGACCTGCCCGATGTCGGCCCCGAGGTGGCGCGGCGGGTGATCGCGCACGCCCGCGCGGACGCGCTGGTCCGCGCCACCTATCACGGCCAGCCGGGCCATCCGGTGCTGATCGGCCGGGAGCACTGGGCCGGGGTGCGGGCCGCCGCGGTGGGCGACGCCGGCGCCCGCGACTACCTGCGCGAGCATGCGGTGCTCGGGATCCCGTGTGAGGATCTTGCCACCGGCGGGGACGCCGATCACCCGCGGGACGTGGAATGCCCTTGAGCGTGATCAGAATCCGTGGATCCGGCCGTGGGTCTCACCCAGCGGCAGCCCGGTGCCGGCCCAGCGGTCGGCGATGATCTCGGCCACGATCGACACCGCCGTCTCCTGCGGACTCCGGCCACCCAGATCCAGGCCGATCGGGCTGCGCAGGCGGGCCAGCTGATCGTCGGTGACCCCGGCCTCCTTCAGCCGCCGCCACCGGTCGTCGTGGGTGCGCCGCGAGCCCATCGCGCCGACGTAGGCGAGCCGTCCCAGCGTGAGGGCGACCTGCAGCACCGGCACGTCGAACTTCGGGTCGTGGGTGAGGACGCAGACGGCGCTGCGCCCGTCGATCCGGCCCGCTGACGCCTCCTCGGCCAGGTAGCGGTCCGGCCACCGCGCCACCACCTCCTCCGCGCCCGGGAACCGCGCCGGGGTGGTGAACGCGGGCCGGGCGTCGCACACGGTCACGCGGTAGCCGAGCAGGCTCCCGGCCATCGCGAGACTGGCGGCGAAGTCGGTGGCCCCGACGATCAGCATCCGTGGTCTCGGGGCGAAGACCCGGAGGAAAACGGCGGTCTCCGCGCCATACCGCAGCAGCCGGTCTCCGCCGGGCTCGGCCAGCAACCGGCGGGCCGCAGCCACGACGGTGCCATCGAGCCCTGGATCGTCCAGCTCACCCGTCACCTCTCCATCGGCGACGACCAGGTGGCCGCCGAGCCGGGCGCGGGGATGCCGGACGAGCGTGGCGACAGCCACCGGACGATCGCCGGCCACGTCGGCCGCCACCCGGCCGAACCCGGGGAAGCCGTCCCGGTCGATCCGCTCGGCGAACACCTCGAGCGTGCCGCCACAGGTCAATCCGACATCGAAGACCGTGTCCTGACTGACCCCGTACCGCCGCAGCATCGGCAGACCCGTCTCGCGGGCCCGCTCGCACAGCTCGTAGACCGCGGCCTCGACACACCCTCCCGACACCGAGCCGGCGACCTCGCCGTCCGGGCCGACCGCCATCGCGGCACCTGGGCCGGCCGGTGACGAGCCGGTCGTCGAGATCACGCTGGCCAGGCCGATGCGCTCGCCGGCGGACCACCAGGCCTGCAGCTGTCTCAGCACATCGCGCATCGGGCCGGCCCGTCAGTACCGCACGCGCGAGTCGTCGTCGTTCCAGGCCGTGAAGGGGGCGAGGGCGGAGTCCAGCCGCAGCGACTCGACCGACATCGCCCACTGCGACCGGGGCGTCTCGAAGAGCTGGTAGAAGGCCCGGTCGTCGAATCCGCCCTCGGCGGCGTCGTGCCGGTCGGCGGCGAAGACGATCCGGTCCAGGCGCGCCCACATCGACGAGGCCAGGCACAGCGGACACGGCTCGCACGACGCGTAGAGGGTGTGTCCCGCCAGGCTGAAGTGTCCGATCGTGGCGCAGGCCCTCCGGATGGCGGTGACCTCGGCGTGCGCCGTCGGGTCGTTGTCCCGCGTCACCCGGTTCTGACCGGTGGCCACGACCACCCCCTCCCGGACGATCACGGCGCCGAACGGTCCGCCCCCGGCCGAGACGTTGGCGACGGCCAGCTCGATGGCCTGGCCGAGCCAGCTGGCGTCGTCCATGTCAGCTCCCGCCAGCTGGTGGGGGCGCCGTGGTCTTCGTGACGGTCATGGGGCCTCCTTGGGGTGGAGTTGCCGACGGAGGGAGTCCGTCGGAGCCGGCGACGTCGAACTCGCCGGGTTCGCGGGTGGCGTCGGCTGCCGGGCGGCGCCGAACCGTCCACCTGACCCCGCGGCTCGATCGGCGGAAGTCACCGGACCGGTCTCGGGCGCCTCTCGGCCGGTCTGGGTGGCGAGTCGCCAGATCCGGTCGCGCGACATCGGCAACTCGTGCGGACGGGCCCCGATCGCCCGCCGGATCGCGTTGGCCAGGGCGGGCGCCACCGGGTTGTACGGGGACTCGCTCATCGACTTTGCCCCGTAGGGCCCGAGCGCGTCGCTGGTCCGCGCGAAGTGGACCTGGGTCTCCGGGATGTCGGCCATCTGGGGAACGCGGTAGGTACGGAACACCGGAGTGAGCACATGTCCCGCCCCGTCGAGCATGATCTCCTCGTAGAGGGCGGAGCCGATGCCCTGGGCGACGCCACCCTCGATCTGCCCCCGGCACTGGGCCGGGTTGACCACCGTGCCGGCGTCGGCGCCATGCACCGAGGCCAGGATCCGCACGGCACCGGTCTCGGTGTCGACGGCAACCCGGAACCCCTGCACGTTGAACGCGATCGAGCGCAGGTCACCGCGTTCCTCGCCCTGCGTCTGGACCCCGCCGTCGACCAGGTGCTCGGCGGGGACGTGCCGGATCAGCTCCGGGAAGCCGATCACGGCCTCGCCCACGCGCACGCCGTCGGACACCAGCTCACCGGCGATTCCGGTCGCCTCGACCGCTGCCGCCAGCAGCAGGTCGCGCAGTCGGATCGCCGCCTGGTGCAAGGCCTTTCCGGCGACGGTCGTGCCGGCCGAGGCGAACGCGCCGGTGTCGTACGGGGCGCTGTCGGTGTCGCCGTGGTGCAGCCGGACCCGGTCCGGCGTGGTGGCCAGCGTGGCCGCGACGATCTGGGTGTGCACGGTGGTCGTCCCGTTGCCGAACTCGCAGGTGCCGACGCCGGCGTGGTACGTCCCGTCCGGCGTCAACCGCAGGCGGACGGTCGAGAAGTGGCCGCGCGGAGCCATCGTCGCGATCGCCGACAGCGCCACGCCCTCCCCGATCTTCCACTGCGGGCCAGGTGGTGTCACACCGTTGCCGGAGCGCAGACCGGCTTCGACGGCGTCCAGGCACTGGTCGAGGCCGTAGCTGCCGTAGATCAGATCCGCCTCGGGCTCGGCGTGCGCGATCAGCAGCGGATCGCCGTCCGCGACCATGTTGCGCCGCCGCAGCTCGTACGGGTCGATGCCCAGCGTGAGCGACAGCTCGTCCATCGCGGACTCGATCGCGAAGATCACCTGGCCCAGCCCGTAGCCGCGGAACGCGCCCGACGGAGGATTGTTCGTGTAGACCACTTCCGCGTCCACCCGCTTCACCGGGCACCGATAGACCGAGATCGACTCCGCGCAGGCGTGGAACATCACTCCCGGCGAGTGGTTCCCGTACGCGCCGCCGTCACTGAGAACATCCAGCTTGAGCGCCGTGAGCACGCCGTCGCGAGTGGCGCCGAGCCGGACGCCGACCCGCATCGGGTGCCGGTAGGTGGTGCGGGCGAGCTCGTCGGTGCGGCTCATCTCGTAGGCGACCGGCTCGCCCAGGCGCAGCACGGCCAGGGCGACCAGGTCCTCGGTGAGCAGCTCCTGCTTGCCGCCGAAGCCGCCGCCGACCCGGGCGGTCAGCACCCGGATCCGCTCCTTGGGCAGTCCGAGCAGCAGGCTCAGTTCGTCGCGGACCAGGAACGGCACCTGCGAGCTGGTCCGCAACGTGAGCCGGCCGTCCTCGGCGATCCAGCCGATCGTGCCGTGGGTCTCGAGCTGGGCGTGCGAGACCCGACCCGTCCGCCAGCGGCCGCCGACCGTCACCGGCGCAGCGTCCAGCGCCTCGTCGGCGTCGCCGCCGAAGCCCTCGTGGAACGTCGCGATGACGTTGCGGCCGGCCTCGGCGACCCGGTCCTCGGGCGTGCGGTCGGGATGGAGCAGCGGAGCACCGGGCGAGCGTGCGGTCTCCGGATCGAAGACGCCGGGCAGCACCTCGTACTCGACGTCGATCAGCCGGCAGGCGGCCTCGGCCACCCCGGCGTCGACGGCCACCACGGCGGCCACCC
>JBDIAG010000319.1:0-5743 GCA_039812305.1 Actinomycetales bacterium
TGTGCTGATTGCAACGCTCTTGGTCGGCCTTCCGTGGGGCCTCTTGGTGCTGGGGATCCAGGCACTCGTCTTTGCTGCGGGCAGCCTGGTGGGTCTGGCCGCGCAGCCCTATGGCGTCATCTTCCGGCGGCTGGTGCGCCCCCGGCTCGGCCCGCCCAGCGAACTGGAGGACGAGCGTCCGCCGCGCTTCGCTCAAACCGTCGGGCTGCTGTTCGCCGTCGTCGGCCTGATCGGCGGGCTGCTCGGTTCGTCGGCGGTCTTCTACGTCGCGGTGGGGTTCGCCCTGGTGGCCGCCCTACTCAACGCGGTCTTCAACTTCTGCCTCGGCTGCGAGATGTATCTGGTCGGCCGTCGGCTCCGCGGCCGCGTCGCCTGATCCATCGTCCAGCCTGCCGGCACTCTCCCCGAGGACTCTGAACCAATGATCGGTGTGTACGTCGTCCTGGCTGCCGTGGCAGTCACCGCGATCTTCGGCCTCTACCGCAAGGCCACCGATGGCCGTGCCCGGGGAGTCCGCGGCCGTGGCGACCAGCCACGGATCGCTGCCGAGCAGGTGCCTCAACCGCTCGGTGACACCGCCACGCTGCTGCAGTTCTCGACCGAGACCTGTGCCCCGTGCAAGGGCGCCCGCCGTCTGCTCGGCACCATCGCCGACCGCACGCCCGGCGTCGCGCACGTCGAGGTGGACGCCGAGCAGCGCCTCGACCTGGCCGAGGAATTCGGCGTGCTACGCACGCCGACCGTCCTGGTGCTCGACCGCGCCGGTGTGGTGCGGCAGCGGATCGTCGGCGCGCCCCGCCCGGCCGACGTCCAGGAGGCGCTGTCCGCCGTGGGAGTGCCGCTCGTGGGCACCTCCTGAAGTTCGTCCGCCGTGGAGTGCCGCTCGTGGGCACCTTCTGAAGTTCGTCCTGTCGGCGCAAGGCTGGGCCTGGACGACCTGCGCATGATGCCGCGGATGAACCTGCGGCTGGTGTCGTGATCACGCCATCCCCTGCAGGTTCATCGGCAGGTTCAACCGCGTAGATGCGCATGCCGCACATGCCGAGACATCAAGCCTGGACGAAACCAACGAGCGTGACCACGTGGCCACTTCGCGCCGATGGCTCAGACCGGCCCGCAGCCGAAAGACCGGCCCGCAGCCGAAAGGGCCACCCGGAACTCCGCCCGCGCCCTTTCCGCATGGCTCACGTCCTACCCGGCCAGTGTCCCCTCGCTGATCTCGCGGACGGTCTCGACGAGGAGATCGATCTCGTCCGTCGTGTTGTAGAACGCGAACGACGGCCGGACCGTCTTCTCCACGCCCAGCCGCCGCAGGATCGGCTGCGCGCAGTGGTGACCGGCGCGGACCGCGATGCCGCGGGAGTTGAGTAGCCGGCCGACCTCCTCCGGCTCATGTCCGTCCAACAAGAAGGACAGGACGCTCGCCTTGTGGTCGGCGGTGCCAATGAGTCGGACGCCCGGTACCCGGGCCAGTCGCGGGGTCGCGTAGTCGAGCAGCAGGTGCTCGTACGCGGCGATCCGTTCGATGCCGACCTCGCGGACGTACCGCAGCGCTGCCGCCAGGCCCACCGCGTCCGCGATGTTGCCGGTGCCGGCCTCCCACTTGTTCGGCGGTCCCTGGTAGAGGCTGCGTTCGATCGTGACGTCGGCGATCATGTTGCCGCCACCGTGCCATGCCGGCGTCTCGTCCCAGACCCGCTCGGCGAGGTAGAGCGCGCCAATCCCGGTCGGGCCGAAGATCTTGTGTCCGGAGAACGCGAAGAAGTCCGCGCCGAGCTCCCGCAGGTCGACCCGCAGGTGCGGCACGGACTGGGCGCCGTCGACGAGAACCCGCGCGCCGACCCGGTGCGCCTGCTGGACGAGCACGTCGACCGGCACCACGGTGCCAGTCGCGTTGGCCACCTGAGTCGCGGCGACCAGTTTCGTCCGCGGCCCGAGGAGCCGAGTGAATTCGTCCAGAAGGAGGTTGCTCGCATCGTCCACGGGAGCGACCTTGAGCACCGCGCCCGTCTGCTGCGCCAGCATCTGCCAGGGCACGATGTTCGCGTGGTGCTCGAGGTGCGTGATCAAGATCTCGTCACCCGGACCAAGATTCTTCCGCCCCCAGGCCTGCGCGACCAGATTGAGCGCCTCGGTGGCGCCGCGGACGAAGATGATCTCTTCGGCCAGCGCCGCTCCGACGAAGTCCCGGACCGTTTCACGGGCATCCTCGTAGGCGTCCGTTGCCCGCGCTGCCAGTTCGTGCGCGGCGCGATGGATGTTGGAGTTCTCGTGCTCGTAGAACTGCACCAGTCGGTCGATCACGGCCCGCGGCTTCTGCGTGGTGGCTGCGTTGTCGAACCACACCAGCGGATAGCCGTTGACCTCCTCCCGCAGGATCGGAAAGTCAGCCCGCACGGCGGCCACGTCGAAGCTCTCGTGGACGGTCCCAACCTCGTTCTGCAGCACGGAGTGTCGCAGTCCACCCGAGCGTCGGTGGTCGCCGAGCTGGTAGAACGCCTCGGGGGACGACTCCTGGCCGGCCCGCTCGTAGACCGGCGTCCACGGGCTGAGGACTGCGCCCAGTTTCAGACCCGGGACGTTAGGTGTGGGCCAATCGCTCGGGAGGGCCGGCTCAGTCAGCACCGCCTCAGTCGGCACCCGCTCACTTCGTGCCGGGTCGATCCCGGTTCCGGACGACTCCGGTTCCGCCGGGACGTCAGGCCGGGACAGGAAGCTGGGGCCGGCCGGGATGCTGGGCACTTCGAGGAGGCCGAACGGAGTGCCGGCTGAGCCACGCGGCGCGACGGGGGTAAACGTCGGCGGCGTATCCGAGCCGCCCAGAGGAGAGGTCGGCCCGTCGCCGAGGCCGGCGATGCCGCCCGGTACGAAGGCAGGGTCCAATCCGGAGGGGGAGGCGGTGGTCGCCACCGAGCCGGCGGTCCGGCCTGCGGACGAGGCGGCGGTCACGTCCGGTGCGCTGCCGCGAGGGGCGACCGGAACCACCCCGACCGGAGCCACCCCCACCGGAGCCACCCCGCCTAGAGTCATCCCGACCGGAGGCGCCGGCACAGACACCCCTGGCTGGGCCGCGATCCCGTCAGGCGTGGACGGCGCGTTGCCGGAGGCCGAAGGTGCGCCGGGCGCGGGCCCTCGGGGCAGGTCCACCTGGAGCGGCGTCAACTCGGCGTAGATCTGCGAGGCCAGTCGGCCCAGCTCCTCCGGCGTCAGCGGCACCTCGCCGTCGGCCTGTGCCGTCCGGAGTTCGTGCGAGGGCTCGCGTCCAGACGGCGAGCTCGACGGCAAAGACGGCACCGAACCCGGCAGCGGGGGAGTTCCACCGGGCAGACCTACCCCGTCCGGCAGCTCAGGAGTAGTCATGGAAGTTGCCGATCTCGGCGTCGTAGAGAACCGCGAGCGCATCGTCGGTCAGCACCGCGAGCGCCGAGTACAGCGAGACGAGATAGGACGCGATGGCGTGCCGGTTGATCCCGTTGAACCGCACCGAGAGTCCGGGCCCTTGCTCACCGGTCAGCCCGGGCTGGAAGAGGCCGACGACACCCTGCCGCTCCTCGCCGGTGCGCACCAGGATGAACGTGGTCTTGCCGTCCACCACCGGCACCTTGTCCGAGGGCACGATCGGGATGCCGCGCCAGGTGATGAACTGGCCACCGAAGAGGTTGACCACCACCGGCGGCACACCCCGGCGGGTGGCCTCCCGGCCGAACGCGGCGACCCCGAGCGGGTGGGTCAGGATGAAACTCGGTGTCTTCCAGACCTTCGTCAGCAGGCTGTCCAGATCGTCCGGGGTTGGCGGACCGGTCAACGTGGCCAGCCGCTGGTCCGCGGTGACCTGCGCCAGCAGACCGAACTCGGCGTTGTTGATCAGCTCGAACTCCTGGCGTTCCTTGATCGTCTCGATCGTCAGCCGGAGCTGCTGGCCCACCTGGTCGTGTGGGCTGGAGTAGAGGTCGGACACCCTGGTGTGGACGTCCACGATGGTCGAGATGGAACGCAACGTGATCTCGCGTGGGTTGGTCTCGTAGTCGACGAACGTGGTCGGCAGCGGTTGCTCGTCCGGCTCGCTGACCGAGACGGCGACGTCCTCGGGGTTGACCACCCGGTTCACCCGGTAGATGCCGGCCTCGACCGGCACCCACTTCAGCAGGTGCAGCAGCCAGCGTGGGGTGATGGTGGCGAGCTGGGGAACCGTCTTGGTCGCGTTGGCAAGTTGCCGGGCGGCGAGGTCGCCGAGGGCCTGGGACTCGGTCTGATCGGTGGCCATGGGGGTCTCCTTTTGTGAGTGCGACACGGATCTCGGGCAAGGCTGCCGGGTGGTGGAGGGTCGACGGTCGTGGGAGGGGCGGCTGAGGGAGTGGGCGACGAGAGGACGGGTCGATTCAGCTCACGGGCCGCTCGTCCGTGGGCCCACCGTCGCGAGATGGTCTGAAGGCTCCGATCGTCGGGGGCGAAATATCGGACGAGACAGGGCGTGACCCCGTGAACGCACGGTGCCGCCGGCCGGCACGTCGTGGGCGAGGTCCTGAGCCCCGTCGACCAGGTAGCTCACCGACACCGGATCAATCCGGGTCAGGGTGACAAGAGGAGTGAAGACTGCGGGACCATCGGGGACGGCGGAGCCGGCCAGAACGCGCACCCTTACGTCCGGAGTCGTCACCGAGATGCGCAGCGGCAGCTCCTCGACCCGACCCGGGCGTAGGTAGAAGGGCCGGCCGCCGGGCAGCGGTCCCCGCAATGGCCGACCCTGGGCGTCCACGACGGACCCGCCGTCCGCCCCCACCAGAGCACCCGGACCGCTGCGGAAGGGACCGAGCAGACCCGCCACCTCCCGGGCCTGCTCGGTGCGGGCCAACACGCCGGCCTGCGTGAGCAGATAGTCGTAGAGGTAGGTGACCGGGTCGGCATTGGCGAAGCGTGAGCGGGAGGCCACGCTCAACTGGACGTCGCGCAGATCGAGCAGGCCGTCGCGATCCGTCGAGCCGTGGACGGTTAGGCGGTAGTAACGGTGACCCTGCTCGCCGCCGGTGCCGACGCTGCTGGCCACGGTGGAACCCAACCCGAGCCGCTGCGTGTACGGACCCGGCTGGATGTGGCCATCGGCGACGGTGATCGTCGAGCGAGAGACGTCGCGCCAGTGCTGCCGGTCGCTGGACTGCTCCAACCGCACGGTGACGGCATGCCGACCGGTGCGCTCGCCCAGCGTGAACCGGTAGCCGCGCAGCTGCGCCGCTTTCGGCAACTCGAGCTCGAGATGGGCGGTCCGGTCGGCGGGCAGCGTGGTGCTCCAGGAGACCCGGCCTTCGGAGTCCGGCCGTAGCTCCCGGGCCGGGCGGTGTCCGAGCCGTCCGACCGCCCGAGCCGGCACGTCGAGCGGCCGGACGTCCAGCTCGAGGCCGTTCGTCAGGCGCCAGAGGGCGGCCTGGGTGGCCGCGATCGCCTCGTGATCGCGTAGTGCGCCGTTGCGCAACGGATATCCGGCGGCGACCAGCCGCCGGCCCAGCTCTCTGGTCGAGACATAGGGGTAGCTGTGCATCAGGATCGCGAAGATCGCCTGCCCCGAGACGTTCGGGGCACCCGGGGGCGCCTCCGCGACCAGGCCACTGCCAGCCTCGTGCCATCCGCTCTCCCGGTAGTGCGCCAGAGATCGCGGGCTCTTGCCGTAGAAGTCGAGGGAGTACGCGTCGACATTCGGGTTGAGCCGTACCAGGTCGGTGCGGGCTGTCGTGCCGTCCAGGAAATGGAT